>JAJZKY010000420.1 GCA_021803885.1 Planctomycetota bacterium | reverse complement strand
GCGCAGCACCACCACCGTTCGAAATGGCTCTGGCACCTGCCGCAGTGCAGACTCCACGACCGTGCGCATCTCGGACTTGGCCGCAGACTCAAACGGAGACTGCCGCTCATCGGCCAGTGCATCCTTCCAGCAAAGCCGTGAGCCTGCGTCCTCAGCCTCACTGGCTTGCACTTCAATCGTGACCTCTTGCGCCTTATGCCGGAACCACCAGCGCCGCTGGTTGTAAGCCTCGTGCAGCGCAATGCGGTAGATCCACGTTCTCAAACTTGACTGCCCGTGAAAACCGCCAATGTTGCGAAAAACCTTAATGAACACGTCCTGGGTTACATCCGG
The DNA here is from genome assembly GCA_021803885.1 of Planctomycetota bacterium. The sequence continues at coordinate 4,767 of JAJZKY010000420.1, read as the reverse complement.
GGCGTCATCGGCATTGGTTAGTATGCGCGCCACCAAGCTATATACAGGCTGATGGTACTGCGCAATCAGTGAAGCGTAGGCGTCTTCGGAGCCGGCCTTCAGCTCGGCTACAACTGCGGCCTCTTCCGGTCGCATTTCTACGATGCTGGCTACGTGTCCCATACGCAAAGCCTCATACCTGCTGGCATCTTCTACCGTAGCAGCAGCCAAGGCTCTACTCAACTAAAAAGTGCGCAAAATCTGTGTATTTCCGTTACCGAACGATGTACCCCCACATGCTTACTTAGACAAGAGACAACAGCAAAAGGTTCCCAGATTTTCAAGAAAAAGTTGGCGAAATTTTGTTTAGATTCGCAGAAGATTTGTCTTCCTTGTCCCCGGGTTGTGGTTGTGTCTTCATCAAGATCGATGCACTGGCCAATCTTTTTCGATTCAGCACGTGTCACCTCGGTGCCGTTTGCGCCACTGTGCAGGCTGCACACTGCCACGATGTTCCTGCACACGGTGGCGCATTGGATTCTTTTCGCGAGAGTTGATACACTGACCTCAATCCAACCTTGTGGGCCTGTGGCGCAGCTGGGAGCGCGCTTCCATGGCATGGAAGAGGTCGTCGGTTCGATCCCGACCAGGTCCACCAATTACAGCAACAAGTTAGCGTATTCCCCAAAAGACGAGCGGTTTGTTGACTCTATATTGCAAGATTCGACGGCATTTTCCTTGATCCCTCCCGAGTCCCTCGGCCTAACTGACATTTTGTATCCGCGCGATTGTTTCTGTCGCGTAGCGATCTCCACGGTCGAAGCGATGCCGGATGGGACAGGCTTGCGCAAAGCTAGTGGCTGAATACCATCAAAAATAGATCAAACATCCGCGAGAGATACCCCTCCGTGGGGTTTAAGTCCCGCTCCAGGCCGCCCGATAAGTCCGTGAGCCTGTTTGGCTTTTTCCGAGCAGGCCAACTCTGCGGCTCTTGGTCTTGCCGACGCATCCAAATGAGCCTTCCTGCTCAGCTATTTCTGCCTGACCCTGCAAAAATCAGAACGTGGAGTTGAGTGATCTTCACTCTTCCTCCTGACCGTCTCGCTCTGCGAGTGCGGTTTTATTTGCGCATCCAAGACTCCGTCCTTGCGGGACAGATTGTCCATGGGCGTCACAATGCGCCCCACCGGCGTATGGGTTTCACGCACCGCAAGCAGCCAGGGAGATGCCCAGAACCAACGGAAACACGCTGCGAATTGAAGCTGCCGCAAAGGCTTGGCGGCTTCTAATTGCAGACCGACCCAGGGAAACGATTGGAGGAACACTATGCCGCTTACCACTGTCGTCATCACACTGATCGCAGCAGGACTACTACTATGGCTGGTCAACCGGTACATCCCCATGCAGGCACAAGTTAAGTCCATCTTGAATGGCGTGGTTGTTCTTGTTTTGGTTTTGTGGATCGCCAGTCTCTATGGAGTCTTTCAACATCTGCCGCAATTTCGCGTTGGGCGTTGACGCACCTCAGCACGGGCAGCAGAAGCGGGCAGGACACTGAACCCAAGGCATTAACGCAAGACAACCGTTCCAGCCTCCAGGAGGTCTCGTGAAACACGCTCTATTGTTCGCAATCGGAAGTTCCCTCAGCTTGAGTGCCGTGGCTCAATCCAGCCCACAAGCTCCGGTCAATCCAGCCTCCACCAGCCCAGCAGCGGTTTTTACCGCCAACATGACCAGCCGTACAGTGGAAGCCATCAACTATCAACACCGCAGCGGAGCCATTGAGGTGCAGCTTGCCGGCACAGATTTGATGCCTTCGGCGGGCGGCAAGGCCAAGGTGCGCAGCAAGAGCGGCACCATGGAAGTTGAAGCGGAGTTCGTCAACCTGAAAAGTCCGACAACTTTTGGCGGCGAATATCTCACTTACATTTTGTGGGCGATTTCCCCAGATGGCCGCTCTGTCAACCTGGGCGAGGTGCTGACAGGCAGCAACGAGCGCAGCAAGCTGACCGCCACCACCAATCTTCCGGCCTTCGCACTGATCGTCACCGCAGAACCATATTTTGCCGTCCGTCAGCCGAGCGATGTCGTGGTGCTTGAAAACATTATCCGGCCCGACACCAAGGGAACGTCCGAAATTGTACATGCGAAATATGAGCTGATGGCACGAGGCAGCTACATTCCCACTGGGTACAAGTTTGACCCCGTGGTGCTCAATGCCAAGTTGCCGCTGGAGTTTCTGGAGGCGCGCAATGCCCTGCGCATCGCACGGTCTGAAGGGGCTGAGCAATACGCCAGTGACAGCTATCAACATGCTGCCCAACTGATGAAAACAGCCGATGGATACGCCACCAGCGGTCACTCCGAAAAGCAGCAACTGATCGCGACGTCACGCGATACGGTGCAGGCCGCAGAAGATGCACGCGAGATTTCGATAAAAACCATTGCAGAAGACCGCGCGGCGCACGAGCGCACCGCCGCTGCTGAGGCGCTGGCGCAATCGCAAAAGCAGACCCGTTCTGCAACCCTGCAAAATGAACAGGCCCAATCTGCCATGGCCCGGGCACAGACGGATCTGGCGGCCAATCAAGCAGCCTCGGCAGTGGAGATCACCGCAGCGCAGGCTGACGCCAACCAATCCCGGCAAATTGCCCAGCAGGCACAACAGGGCGAGCACAAGGCAGATAGCGACAAGATGGCTCTGCGCACGCAGTTGTCTGAACAGTTGAGCCAAGTGCTGACAACGCGCGATAGTGCACGCGGAATCATCGTCAGCATGCCCGATGTATTGTTCAATTCTGACGAGTCCATCTTGAAGCCGGACGCCAGGGAGAAGCTGGCAAAGGTTGCCGGGATTCTGATCGCATACCCCAGCCTGAATATCGAGGTGGGCGGCTACACGGACAATACCGGCGGCGATGCGATGAATCAGAAACTGTCAGAGAATCGCGCGGATGCTGTACGCGACTTTCTGCTGCAAGAGGGTGTGGCCGCCGACTCCGTGACGGCGAAGGGATTCGGCAGCAGTCTTCCCGTTGCCTCCAATGAGAACCCCGCTGGCCGACAAGAGAACCGTCGCGTGGAACTGGTTGTATCGGGCGCGGCCATCGGAAGCCCCGGCGATACGACCACCGGAAGTCTGCGCTAGGTGCGGTTTTGCCGGGTGGCCCTACAAGCTAACGGCAGGCTTGCATGGACCGCCCGGCCTGCGGCGGATGCGTAACGGCATCCCAGCCATGTACATGGGTGTGGCTTTCCGGCTGCATAGGCATCGTCAACCCATCGGCCCCACTCCGACCCAAGCAGGGTTTGAGTGGGGCGCGTGCGTCCAGGTCCACGCTCTGCTTCTAGGTCCACTCGGGAAAGAGCGAGTGATGCAGGTTGAGGGCGGCGATCTTGCGCATGTCGTCTGCGTCCAAAGCAAAGTCAAAGATGTTCAAATTTTCGCGGCGATGTTGTGGGTTCGACGAACGCGGGATGGCGACGACTCCCCGCTGAAAGTGCCAGCGCAGCACGGTCTGCGCGACGGTTTTGTGATGCTTGCTGCCGATCTGCGCCAGCACAGGATTGGTAAACAGACCGTTGCGGCCTTCAGCAAAGGGTGCCCACGCCTCCATTTGCACACCGGCAGCGCGCAGGGATTCCAGCTCAGCCGTCTCCTGAAAAAACGGATGCGTCTCCACCTGATTGATAGCTGGCTTCGTCTTTGCAGCAGCGGTGAGGCTGGCGAGTTGTGCCGGATCAAAATTGCTGATGCCGATGGCGCGGATTTTTCCGGCGGCGTTCAACTCTTCCATGGCCCGCCATGAGCCGTTCACGTCCCCGCGCGGACGGTGGATGAGATAGAGATCGAGATATTCAAGCTGGAGTTTGTCGAGTGTGGTTTGAAAGGCCCGCTTGGCTGGCTCGTAGCCGGAGTCATCGACCCAAATCTTCGAGGTGACAAAGAGAGACTTGCGGTCGATACCGCTCTTGCGGATGCCCGCGCCGACGGCCTCCTCATTCTCATACACCTTGGCGGTGTCGATGAGCCGGTAGCCCGCAGCGATGGCGTCGGCAACGCTTTCCGTACACAGATCGCCACGCAGGCTGTAGGTTCCGAAGCCGAGCCTCGGCATTCGGACGCCGTTGTTCAACCGCACGGAAGGGATGGAAACCTTGCCGTGAGCGGAACCGAGGCCGATGCGCTCGAAGGCCGCCGCCGCCGTAAGCAGCGCGCCTCCTTGGAGTATTTTGCGACGGCTGATTGCGCCTGCCTGTTTGTCCGTGTCCATGTTTTTCATCATTGGTTCCACCTTCATTCGGTTCTGTAGATATGCCCCACGGGCTAACAGACCCATAGTACAGAGGCTCACTCTTTTCGTCACATGGCGATTCCGACTTCTCGCACGGCGAACCAATTGCGGATCCACCGGGGTCAACCAACCGTGCTCGGCGCTTTGTCAAGCAGTAACGTCATGAGCCAAAAGCTACTTGGCAAACCATACGGAGCAAGATCCATGGATTGCATTTTTTTTAGCGAGCCTGCTAACCTTTAGGCATCGAAACAGTCCAACAAAAAGGCAAGTTTACCAACTTGGGTCAGAATCACTTTCATCGATTGTTGATCAACTTTGGTCAAAATAGGGACTACAATCACTGCACGATCCGATTCTGAATATTCGTTGGTAGAGTTCAATGCTTCTTTGAGGTCATCCGTCTGTGACGTCTACAAAACTTTCGTGTGCATGGAAAAATCCTGATTCCGGGCGAGGCTATCGCACAGGGATCTCTCTGCATAGCCACACG
>JAJZKY010000419.1 GCA_021803885.1 Planctomycetota bacterium | reverse complement strand
CATCGACTGTCATGCTTGATGTGCGGGTTGTGGACTTCGCCAAGACCGCCTTGGACAATATCGGAATCAATTGGCAGACCGGGATCGCCGGCCCGGCCGTGGGGGTGGTCAATGACTGGGCGACCAATGGCCTCTATCGCCTGGGGGACGTGACCCAAGGCGGGGTCGCCGCTGATGCCTTGAATGGCCCTCAAGGGGCGATCGCGGGCCTGCCGCTTGCGGCCCCCTTCAGCCCCTATGCGGGCCTCGTGACGGCCCTCTCCTCCCAGATCAATCTCGCCGTCCAAAACGGCGAGGCCTACATTCTGGCCCACCCCCGGCTTGTCACAAGAAGTGGGAAGACCGCCTCCTTCCTTGCCGGCGGCGAGGTGCCGATCCCGGTGGCGAGCGGCCTTGGTCAGACCTCGGTCACCTATAAGTCCTATGGCGTGAAGTTGGCGATCAAGCCGGTGGTCGATATCCGCCGCCATATCCTGGCCGCTATTCAGACCTCGATCAGCCAGATCAATCCGGCGCTCACGGTGAACGGCTATCCGGCGTTCCTTACACGCAAGACAAGCGCGGTGGTGAATGTGAAGAGCGGCCAGACCATCGTGCTCTCGGGGCTTGTCCATACCACCGGGGCCAATACCGTGAACAAGTTCCCGTGGCTGGGGACATACATGGTCGCCCCCTGTTTGCCAAGCCCTCATTTCACGATATCGAGAAGGTACGATTGCAGCCATACATCCGGACTTTTGATGAGGCATACGCCTCTGTCCCTGATGGAATTTGCTGAATGGCTCCTCATCATCCCAAAGCACTTGTGGTGCCATGTCCCCGCATAGGTTTAGCCATTCACGGTCGGGTGTCGGCCGTGGACAACCCCCGATTCGTGGGGGCGCGACCGATCGGAGCCGGCGCGCCCCGGGGGGTCACCGTGACCGGTACGAAGGCCGCGGGAGGCGCGGCAGGTTGACCCCCTCGGCCCCGGCGGCTCGCCGAATGCCCGCGGAGCTCCAGGCTGCGCCGATAGAAGTACTGAAGCCGCAGGCCGTGCCGGACACAGAAGTCGTGCGCACTCTCCTGGCCTGCCTCGTACTCGGCAAAGAGCGCTTGCCAGGCTTCATGACTACGGATCTTCGCCATTACCTCACCTCCATCCATGCGATGGATCGGAGCGTAGGCAATCTAGGGGATCAGGGGCAGGGTGTAGTTGCTGGACTTACAATTACCCATAACTATTGTCGTATTATCATATAGTTAGTGTAATATCTTGTATTTTATTCTAAGGTGTGAGATAGGAATCTTCCGTGTACAACTTTCAAGGGGTCTGTATGCGGAAAAAGCCTGTTCTGGGAGGTTCGTCGGTCGCCATAAAAGGACACACGGAGGGACATTGGGTAGATCAGGAGCTGTCGGGCGCGGTGTTTGCCGATGAAAGGCTGGGTAAGAGATTGCGGTCCTTGCTTGAGCAGTTGGCGCAGAGTCCCGGTGACAGCATCCCTTTGGTCTGCCAAGACTGGGCGAACACGAAAGCGGCCTACCGTTTTCTCGATAATGACCGAGTTAACGAGGCCGATATTCTGGCGGGGCACTTTGAAGCCACGGCGGATCGTGCAGCCTCGACCGACGGGCCATTGCTGGTATTGCACGACACCACGGAATTCAGCTATCAACGGGACGATATCGAGGCACTCGGTAAGACGCGCATCAATATTGCCGGTGTTTACCGAGACGGCACACCACGATATTACACCGCCTGCGGCATCCTGATGCATTCAAGCCTCGTTGTAACACCGGAGGGTTTGCCGCTGGGTCTTGCGGCGATCAAGTTCTGGTCCCGAAAGAAATTCAAAGGCGCGAACGCTCTGAAGAAGAAGATCAACCCGACGCGGGTGCCGATCGAGGAGAAAGAAAGCATTCGCTGGCTCCAGAACTTAGAACAGTCCACGGCCCTATTGGGCGATCCCGCGCGCTGCGTGCATATCGGAGATCGCGAGAGCGACATTTACGAGCTGTTTTGCAAGGCACAGGAGACCGGAACACAGTTTCTGTTGCGCACCTGCGTGGATCGGCGCGCAGGCGACGGCAGCACCACGATCGCAGAAGAAATGGCGGAAGTGCCGTGCAAAGGACGACACCGGATCGAGGTGCGAGATCGTCGTGGGCGCGTGTCAGAGGTGATTCTTGAACTCACGTATCGCAACATCAAGATCTTACCTCCCGCCGACAAGCAACGCCGCTGTCCGGCACTGACCCTCACCGTGCTTCATGCCATCGAGCGCGGCAAGCCCCGGGGTCGCGATCCAATCGTATGGAAGCTCGTCACCAATCTGCCGATCCATTCCCGAGCTGAGGCCATCGAGAAGCTTGAATGGTATGCGCTACGCTGGAAGATCGAGACCTTCCACAAGATCCTGAAATCGGGCTGCCAGGCTGAACGATCCAAGCTGCGCACGGCAGAACGATTGGTGAATCTCCTGGCCCTTTTCTGTATCTTGAGTTGGCGCATCTTTTGGTTGACGATGCTCAATCGCGCGACAGAATCGGCCAAGCCTTCTCTTGCGTTCACACCCCAAGAAATCGACATCCTCGCGCGCCTTGCGGCCGATCGACAACGCACCGCGGTGCGACGATCCCCAACAATACAATCTTGCTTAAGGCAACTGGCGCGCCTTGGTGGCTATCTCGACCGAACCTATGACCCTCCACCAGGCAACATCGTCATCTGGCGCGGCATGTCCCGCCTATCGGATATTGCGTTGGGCTTTAAGCTTGGCGCTCAAGTTGTGGGTAATTGAAAGGTTGCTGGAGCGCTTACCATCGGGATATGAGCTCTGGCCGGAACTTTACTGGGGGAAGCGGTTGGAAGCGGATCTTGCCCGTTCCTTAGGCGCCACCGCACGAGATTGTTTTGCGCAAAGCGCCATGATGGTCACCGTTAGCATAAGGTGGAGTATATAATAGCACCCAGGATATCGTTGCGGGCGTAGCCCCTAGACTTATGATTCCCATCGACGAAGAGTTTTTGAAGCCCTTGGCGCGCAAGTACATTTGGTGGAAGACCCCAGAGGAGGCGGTTCGCGCGCCTGAGCGTGTCATCGCCCAGGTCATGGATATTGGCGACTACGCGGACGCGCAGCTCCTCGCTACAAAGGTCGGTGACGCCGTACTGCGCACAGTCCTGGCCCACTCGCAGGCGGGTCAATTCAACGCCCGCTCGTGGGCTTATTGGCACTATCGTCTGGATATGGCCCGTACCGAAGAAGAGGTGCCGCCTCTCCCCGTGCGCCGATTCATATGAAGCCCACGTTATCGCCGCATTTCACCATCTTGCCGCCCGCTCAACGACGTCTATGGCCCGACCTTCGCTTGGCGCCACGTTTGGGGTTCACCCTATATGGCGGTACCGCCATCGCACTGAGGCTGGGGCACAGGCATTCTGTAGACTTCGATTTCTTCTCGGCAAAACCGCTCGATCGCGAAGCGATAAAGGCGGCCTTCCCGTTCATGGCCTACGCTTCGACTCTCCAGGATCACGCCAACACCTGGGTGGTGTCGGCGCCGTCAGGGTCTAGTGAGCAAGAAACGGTCAAGGTGTCTTTTTTTGGCATGATTACTTTTGGGCGAGTTGGAAACCCGGACCTCACCGCAGATGGTGTGCTCTCGGTGGCGTCTTTCGAGGATTTGATGGCGACCAAACTCAAGGTCATACTCCAAAGGGCGGAATCCAGGGACTATCGCGACATCGTGGCGATGATTCAGGCAGGCGTAAGCTTATCGCACGGACTGTCTGCGGCGCGCCTGCTGTTTGGCTCCCATTTTCAGCCGAGCGAGAGCCTGAAGGCGCTAACCTATTTTCAGGACGGAGACCTGCCGACGCTACCTGCATCAGAGAAGGCCATTTTGATCGATGCCGTAAGTAAGGTGCGTGCGCTTCCAGAGGTGACCCTGCGCTCACAAGAACTCAGTGGGCTTGACTCACTCGAATCGAAAGACCGCGCAAAAACGTCGCCGCAGTGAGGCCTAAGGCCACACACACTGGAAATCGCGCAAAGTCCAGGGGCAAGCGCCGATCGACGCCCACGCCCGTACAACGAATTTTATATACCATAATGGCCGTGAAATCAGATCGTTTCCACGATCGACTTAAAGCGTCCCTATAGGTCCTTTGAGCGGCGGCCCCTACCACTCGCGCGAAACCCCCCCCTGATACAGGTCTCAGAACGTAGGCACTATTTCGGAGAGATGTTTTAGAAGGTCGTGACGGGAAATGACGCCCACCACCTTTCCGGCCTCGACCACAGGCAGCATGACACACTGATAGTCCGTCATGAGCCGGGCGGCCACGGAAGGCTGGGCGTCCGGCTCTACGCTGTGTACCTTACTCGTCATCACCTCGGCGGCGGTATGGCCGACGCCCTTGCTGGGGTGGGCGCCCTCGGGATTCAGGAAAGAAATCCAAAAATTTTCCTTCCAGACCGATTGACGAGGCTCGAATCGCTCATCGGCGGCGCGGTAGATCAGATCCGCGGCGGTGACAACGCCTAGGAGATGGCGATTTTCATCGACGACCGGCAGGCCGTTGATGCGGTGTACGAGCAACGTCCGCGCGAGATCCTCGACCGACGTATCGGGAGAGACGGTGACCGGGTCTTTGGTCATCAGGTCCCGAATCATCATAGTGCGCTCCTTAATTTTAATCTTACGATTCGTGGGCCGGCGGTCAACCCGTTGCCCGCGCCTGTTTTCGTACTTATCCACGCTTTTGTATCCCTATGCAACAAATCCCGTGGCGCCAAAAACCACCACGAAGAGGCGCGTTAGAGGGCCCCCTCGCTCAGCCGCTAATCGGCGCCCCTCAGATCTCGCCCCCGCCCTACAACGACACCAGGCGTATGGCGCTGTTACTGAAAGTCTTAGATTGAGCCGTCACTTAACTTAAAAGTTTTAACGCTTCCGTAGAATAAACCGCCTAGGTCCGAGGATAAATAAGCGCATGCAGACGCTCGGCGCCGATCGGTTCTTCCTTGAGCAGCGGCACGACCGCGTAGCGATTGGCATGGTGATGCGCCACCGCCTGGATTTCCTGTAGCTCGCTTGCCGCCCTTTGGCCCAGCAAGGGGGACCTGACAG
>JAJZKY010000418.1 GCA_021803885.1 Planctomycetota bacterium | reverse complement strand
TATTTTATCGCGGCGCAGCCGGGTATATAAATAACTCGAGCAACTCGAGCAACTCATCAAAAGCCCAATGAAATCGCATATTTCCGCCCGGCCGCAACTTGAGCAACACATGAGTCGCTCAAGATCATCCTGATCAACTCCCCGCCGGAAACCATCTCCTGTCTTCTGCCTTGTGTTTCCTCACGTATTTATCCCCGCTCATGCTGCGCCTATACGTAAATAGACAAGACCCGCTCGCACCAAAGTACCGCGCAGCGCTCTTTGACAACCGAATATTTCGCGATCCGTGCGATCCGTGTCATCCGTAGTGGAAAATAGAGAAGGCCCGCGGCGCGCCCCTGTCGTCCTCAGCGCCTCTGCGTGAGGCCCGCCCCTTGTGTCCGGAGTTTATCCCGGTTGCCTTTAATAACATTTAACCATCGGGATGTTCTTGGTGGTTCAATCTTCCCTGTCGTCCTCAGCGTCCGGAGTTTATCCCGCTTGCCTATAACAACATTTAGGCATCGGGACGTCTCTGCGGTGAATACGTATCTCCTGCCTCCTTCCTCCTGACTCCTCGTAAAAAAATGTTGGATGATATTGTTATTCTTGCTAATCTTGCCCGCCCATCGCCACCACCCATTCGCCCATGTAGAAGATCGACACCCGAAGCGACAAATTTATATCACACTTGAAACGTGAACCATTCGCCTTTGCCGATTACAATGTCCGACCATGCAACTATGACCGGAACGCCCTGGTCTGTTGGCCCTGTTGGAATTCGGACACATGCTTCGCGAATTGCATATATCAAACCTGGCTCTTATTGCCGATGCCACGCTGGAACTTGATGCCGGCCTCAACTGCTTTACGGGCCAGACTGGTGCTGGAAAATCTCTGGTCATCGGAGCACTGGAAATTTTGTTGGGCTTGCGCTCTGCCGGCGACATGCTCCGGCATGGTGCACCGGAAGGCCGCGTTACCGGAGTCTTTCATCTGGCCAGCCCACTGCTGCGCCGACGCCTGGCCACGCTTACCGATCTGCCAATCGAAGAGGAAGCCGAGGTTCTCTTGGTACGCCGCATTTTTGCCAGCGGCCGCACATCTGCTTCCATTGGCGGCCATCCCATCAGCGCTACCATGCTCAAAGCCGTCGGTGAAACCCTCGCGGATATTCATGGCCAATACGATGCCCAGTTTTTACTTAACCCCGCCAACCAACTCGCGTTGCTCGACGATTTCGGACAAACCACGGCCCTGGCCGGACAATTCGCCCAGCTATGGCATCACCAGCAGCAACTCCAGCAACAACTCGATAATCTCTCAACTTCCGAGTCGCTGCGCCGCCAGCAACTTGAACTCTACGAATTTCAGGCTTCGGAAATTGATGCGGCGGAATTGCCCGGCATTCAATTGGAACAACTGGAATCCCGCCAACGCATGTTAGCTAATGTGGAAAAAATAAAATCGCGGGCCGAGGCCGCCTATGCCGCTCTTTATGAAGATGATGCCGCCGTCATCGGACGCCTCAAGACCATCGCCGCAATCCTGCTGGAACTCGTCGAACTGGACAGCGAATTTTCCGATCCGGCCGGACAGGTGCGCGATGCCGCCATTACCTTGGACGAAGCCGCATTTGCCCTGCGCCGCCGTATCGACCGCCTTGAACTCAACCCGGAAGAACTTGCCGAAACCACCGATCGCCTCAATACCATCCATCGACTGGTTCATAAGTATGCCGGCGCTGGCGGCACCCTGGAAGATGTGCTAAGCCATCGCCGCCACATCGGAGATGAACTTAGCCATTTACGCCAGGCCCACGCCGATGTCTCCGATTTGTCCACCCAACTGGCCACAATACAAAAGCAGCTCGCGGAATTGGGACAGCGGCTTTCGGCCGGCCGGCAACAGGCGGCAACAAAACTTATTCCTCTGGTCCACCGGCAACTTGCAGACTTGGGCATGAAGGAGGCTCGCTTTCACGTCGAATTGATCGCCCCGGGCTTGGAGGCTCCATCCGCCCAGGCCTTTGGTTCTCCGCAAGGGTTGGAATCCGTAGAATTGATGATTGCTCCAAACCCCGGTCAGCCCGCCGCCCCGCTGCGAAAAATTGCCAGCGGCGGTGAACTCTCACGCATTATGCTCGCACTAAAATCTATTTTGGCCACCTCCGACCGCGTTAGCGTGCTGGTTTTTGACGAAATTGACGCCAATGTGGGCGGCCGAATGGGAGCCATCATTGGTGAGAAACTTCATCGGCTGGCCCGCGGCCATCAGGTTTTGTGCATCACGCATTTACCGCAAATTGCCAGTTTTGCCGATCGCCATATCACCATTCACAAAACAGTTGAAAATAACCAGAGCTTCACCAATGTTCGCCGCTTGGAAGGATCGGAACGCACCCACGAACTCGCCGAGATGATAACGGGTAAAGATGTTACACCCACTTCCTTAGCCCAGGCCCAGGAATTGCTGGAAATAGCGCATCGTACCGCCGCCGCCTTCGACCGCACATGTAAAGCACCAGGCACCCGTGCCCCAAAAAGCCACAGCAGCAAAAATACTTCTCGCCGCAGTTAACAAAAATATAAATCTCCCGCAGATGCACATTCTGCAGCGGTTCATCGGCTGCCCTGCCGTCCCCCGGCCCAACACCACGGTACCAACCAGATTCTCTAGCTATTTTGGCCCCACACTTGCTAAACAGCGTCCGCCGCCCCTATGATAATACAAGAGTAAAAAGGATTTTATGTCAATTGCCGATAGCACATCTTCCTTGTTTGATTCAGGTATGCTCAGACTATCCTCAACCCAAATTGCAGCCTCTCGCATCACCGCACAGGCCACCAGCCACGTACCCGATTCCGCCGGCCATTTTGGTCCTTATGGTGGTATTTACGTGCCGGAAACCCTGATGATTGCTGTTCGCCAATTGGCCCAGGAATACGAGCGTGCGCGCCAGGACCCATCCTTTGCCCGGCAACTGGCGTTTTATTTGGCCGATTTTGCCGGCCGCCCCACCCCTTTGTACTTTGCCCGGCGGCTGACGGAAATGGCCGGCGGTGCCCGCATTTATCTTAAACGCGAAGACCTGGCCCACACCGGTGCCCATAAAATCAACAATACCATCGGCCAGGGGCTGCTGACCTTACGTATGAATAAAAAACGGGTTATAGCAGAAACAGGTGCTGGCCAGCATGGTGTTGCTACCGCCACCGCCGCCGCCGCCTTCGGCCTGTCCTGTGATGTTTACATGGGCGCGGAAGATATCCGTCGCCAATCGCTCAATGTTTTTCGCATGAAACTGCTCGGCGCCCGCGTGATCAGTGTCGAAACCGGTGCTAAAACGCTGAAAGACGCCACCAATGAAGCCATGCGCGACTGGATGGGTTCGGTGGAACACACCCACTACATCATCGGTTCTGTGGTGGGGCCTCACCCCTTTCCCAAAATTGTCCGTGATTTTCAAAGTGTGATCGGTACGGAAACAAAACGCCAGGCACTGGAAACACTCCACCGCCTGCCCGATGCCATTGTGGCCTGCGTGGGCGGCGGCTCCAATGCCGCCGGAATGTTTTATCCCTTTGTAGATGATCCCGCCGTCAAGCTGATTGGTGTGGAGGCCGGTGGCCGGGGCAATAATGCCGGCCAGCACGCCGCATCGCTTACCTTCGGCCAGCCCGGTGTTTTGCATGGGTCACTTTCTTACGTGCTGCAAAATCAGGACGGCCAAACCGCGGATGTGCATAGCGTCAGTGCCGGACTTGATTACCCCGGTGTCGGCCCGGAACATTCCTATTGGAAAGACACCCGCCGAGTAACGTATACCACCGTTTCTGATGCTCAGGCATTGGAAGCTTTCGGCATCCTGGCCCGCACGGAAGGCATAATTCCCGCTCTGGAATCTGCCCATGCCGTTGCCTTTGCCATAACGCAGGCCCGCAGCATGGCCAAGGATAAAATTCTTGTCATTAATTTAAGCGGTCGCGGAGATAAAGATTGCATGGAAGTAGCCCGACTGACCGGCGCGGATCAGACGCTTACCGCCGCTACCCCGGCTTGACCATGGCAAACCACATACAAGGTAATTTTTATGCGCAATCGTTCCGTTGAATCTATTATTGCCTCCACCACCCTTGGCACGGCGATTTTTCTGGTGCTGCTTGGCCTTGGGGGTTGCGGCTCGCACACCTATGGGCCGGGTACGGCTTTGCGGTCTCCGAATAATTTCGGTGGTTCAGATAGTCGGCTCAGCGGCAGCCAGACACCTCATCCCCTGCTGGTGGTCAGTTTGCCCAATCACCCCGGCCAACCGGCACGGGTTGACACCGTTATAAGCGTTTTGTTGCCGCACACGCCGGCAGCACGCCCAGTGCGGCCACCGGTAATCACTGCCGAGCCCACCCCTGTCAATGTGATTGAACTACCGCCGCAGCATGCCACACAGCCGGCAAGCACCCAGCCAGCCGCCGGCTCCGCCAATCACGCCATTACACCAACACGTTAGGTAACCGTTCACGGGCCTGATGGGAGAAGCGAGGGGGTTGGCAATCCAGCGAAGTGGTTGTTGACGGTCTGATACAGGAATTCAAAGACACTGCGTTGTTGCCGGGTACAGGTGGCAATGGCGGTCCAGATTCGTTCACACCACCGCTGTCCCCGGTCACTCCGCGTGCCTTGCGTGGCATGGCGATCCAGCACGACAAAGCGGATGGCTTGTTCCGCCAGATTATTGGTTGGCGCAAGGCCTGGTGTCGTGGTAAAGCGAAAATAGGCGTCCCGGTTTTGACGGAAGCGTCCGGCCATGTTCTGGGCCGGTTTGTGTTCCGGAGCATCCAAGCCGGTAGCCACCAGATTATCACGGGCCGTCTCCAAGGCTTTCTGGAACGCCGGTGGCTCCATCAACTCCCGCTGATGGATGGTATGGAACAGCGTCCGCAAGGCTTCCAGTCCCGATAGTTATCGGGACTGGCCGTAGGCGACGGTGGCCGCTTCCGGCAGCGTCGTGAGGAACTTCACGTCCCGGATTAAATGCGCCAAGCAGAACTGCATGGTTATGCCGCACTCTCTCCTGTATTTGTGGTAGGCCGAGAAGTAATCGCAACCCAGTGTGCCCGCAAAATCGTCGCCCAACACCGCC
>JAJZKY010000417.1 GCA_021803885.1 Planctomycetota bacterium | reverse complement strand
AGCGTCGCCCGCCATTCCACCCGTCGCCGGATTGAGCAGCACTCCGTACTGGACTTCGACCGAGGCTCTGGCCGCACAGAAGTTGCCCAAACATTTGATCGTGTATGGCGGCTCCTACGTTGCGCTGGAGTTGTCACAGGCCTTTTTGCGGCTTGGCAGCCGGGTCACCCTGATCGTGCGCTCCAGAATTCTTTCGCACAGCGATCCCGCGATTGGCGATGCAATCCAGCAAGTCCTGACCGACGAAGGCATGCGCATCGTCGCCGGCAACGAGATCAAGCGAGTCCAACACGAAGGCGGCCGGTTCACGGTGGAAGTCGGCGGCGAGCGCATCGTTGGCGATCGTCTGCTGATTGCGACAGGCCGAAAGCCCAACACCGCCAGCCTCGATCTCGAAAATGCCGGCGTGCTGACCAATGAACACGGCGCAATCCCCGTGGATGAGTTTCTGCGCACTTCCAACCCGAATATCTACGCGGCGGGCGACTGCACCACCAATCCAGAGTATGTCTATGTGGCCGCAGCGGCTGGGACACGTGCCGCCGTGAATATGCTTGGCGGCAGCGCGCCGCTGGATTTATCGGTGGTTCCAGGCGTGATCTTCACAGACCCGCAGATCGCGGCGGTGGGTTTGGACGAATCGACTGGGCGTGAAAAGGGACTTCCCGTGGACACCCGCACTCTCTCACTGGAGAATGTTCCCCGGGCACTCGTCAACTTTGACACGCGCGGATTCATCAAGCTGGTCGCGGAGGAAGACAGCGGAAAACTTCTCGGCGTGCAAGCCGTGGCCGCACAGGCCGGGGAGCTCATTCAGACAGCGGCACTGGCCATTCGAGCGCAAATGACCGTCCATGATCTCGCGAATCAGCTCTTCCCGTATCTCACCATGGTGGAAGGACTCAAGCTGGCCGCCCAAACCTTCACCAAGAACGTCAAACAGCTTTCCTGTTGCGCGGGGTGAGACCTGTGGGATGCCCTGGCAAGCTGTCCGTCTCCTTGTGCAGTCTTCGGGTGTTTCATGCTTTGTTTGCGTACAGCATGAAAGCTACTGTACAGATCTCCAGAACCAGAGGCACGGCTCACAAAGAACATGGGGCGAGGGCGTCCTTCGCAGCACGCTGGAGCGGCGTTAGCTTTACAGCAGCAGCGAAGGAAACGTTCGGTGCGATTCGTAGAGGACAAGCGCGGGTGTGCGTACCCTCCGCTGCGGTGGCGGTCAAGGATCTTCGACCGCTGCGCGGCACGCACAGTACGCGCGTCCTTGACTGCCATCCTCGCTGCAGGTATTGGCTGGTCATGAGAAGCATATCTGCTTCTCTGTTCTCTACGAGAACCAGAGGGCGAAGAAGGAGCGTTCAGATGGATCGCATCAGGTATATAGGGCTCGATCTCCATCGGGATACTATTTCGGCCGCCGTGCTGGATCACGACGGCACACTGGTCATGCAGTCAGTGCTACCAACGCGCGCAGCGGCGGTCGTCGATTTCCTCAGCGGTATCAAAGGAACGCTGCATGTCACCTTCGAAGAGTGTTGCCACTCGGCGTGGCTTTACGATCTTCTGATCTCAAGAGTCTCGAAGTTGGTGGTGTGCAAGCCGCGCAAGAATGCGTTTTTAAAGTTTGGCTCAAAGAGCGATGCAATCGATGCGCGCAAGCTAGCCGAGCTGTTGCGCGCAGGACTCTTAGTTCCGGTTTATCGCGGAGAATGCAGCGTGCTCGAGGTGCAGCATCTGGCTCGCTGCTATGAAATGCTGACTGATGACACAACGCGCATCATGGGCCGGCTCAAGGCCGTGTTCCGCGGCCAGGCTATAGCCTGCCGAGGCCGCAGTCTGTACGGAACCACGCACCGCAACCGCTATCTGGACGAACTCGGCGAATGCCCCCAGCGCAAGCGGGCTGACTACCTGTACCAAGAACTGGATGTCGTGCAAAAGCTACGCCGCCAAGCAAGGCATGAGCTTATCGCTGCGTGCCGAAAACACCCAGCCTCGAAATGCCTTCAGTCGGTTCCGTTTCTAGGGCCTTTGCGCACGGCCATCCTGCTCGGACGAGTAAAGACGCCGCATCGCTTCCGTACGAAGCGTCAGTTCTGGGCTTACTGCGGATTGGCGGTCGAGACCCGCGATAGCGGAGAATTTACCGTAATAGGTGGACAGATCGAACCCAAGAAGAAGCCGGGGCTGGTTCGGGGTTTAAACCAGAACCATAACCACGACCTGAAAAACCTGTTCAAAGGCGCCGCCACCACGGCCAGCGCCAGCAACGGCGTTTTCCATGAGTTTTACCTGGGACTACTACAGAAAGGCATGCAGCCAGAGATGGCACGCCGGACTCTGGCCCGCAAGATCGCCGCTATCGCGCTAAAGATCTGGAAGAAAGGAGAGATGTTCGATCCCAAACAGTTGGCGCCGAAAGCAGCTTGAACGCGCAGGATCCCTCGGCAGGAGCAACCACGCTGTGCTTATCCCTACCGTTTTCTGCGCGCCAGGGTTCAAGGGTGAGTATCCAGGGAAAGTCTAGGCAAGAAGTCTCATTTCCCACTCTATGCCCTCTTGGACAACCCAACAAAGCCGTAGGCCTCGAGTCTCCGATAAAACCATGGTTGGCACATGCCCACCCTGGTAGCTTGCAGGCGCAACAAAGCCGTACGGGAAGAACACGACCGAAAGCGATGATCCAATCTCCTTACCGAAGCGCTCCCCATCGCCATGCTTCGGCACAGAGCATCGCACTAGCCAGCAGGGGCCGGATGTCGCAGAAACATCTCACCTCCGCAACTCGGGAGAGGTGTTTTCTCTTGACATCCCCTCTTATAGAACGCTTCCCACACCCCCGGCGGTGGGATAGATGCACAACCCGTTGCGCTACACTAGCTATCTCGATAATCCAAATTACCGGGCAGGCCACTTCGCCGACCACCCCATCAGCCGCATCGCCGATCTGCTGCCATGGAACCTGGCAGAGAGCCTCGACACTTCCCAAGCCGCCTGACTCACACTTCGCAGATCGCAGCGACCAGTCACGACCCTTCAGTCAAGAGGGGATCACCACACGCTTACGAGCCTCGCCCTCGTCCGGCCTATTGTCTTGCCACACCCACAATCAAAGGCTTGATCAGAGGTTTCTTAAAGTTACTTTTTCAGCAACCTGTTAAGGCACCGAACCTCCATAGCTGTCCAATATCTAACTCAGTCTGTGGGGATTATTCTGCCTGTCGCTGAGGAGCCGAAGTAAGCTCTCGCGGGTATAACCTGCAAAGGAATTCCTGGTCCCTCCCATAAGAGGATAGGCGCATGAAAGGCCGAGCTGGCATTCTCGATCTGAAACCCACGCACGATTCTTACATGGTGCCAACCGGACTGTAGAGCAACGCTCAAACGTGTAGCCTGAACAGCATCGCCCGGCGAGCCGCATACTTGTGCGCGGGCTTCTGGACTATGTACCGGCTCCATGCTGTCAATCGCTATAGAAGCGTTTGTACTGGTAAGGAGCGTGAACGTATAGCCACCGGGCTCCGGCACATAAAGGTATTTGTCGAAAATGTGCCTTGACTGTCTGATGAATTGACTGCTCTGAATACGAACCGCCGAATGGAGATGCGAAGCTACCACAACAGACCGCCAGCTCCATGCCTGATGATCGGAGTCGTCCCATACGTGAAGGATTACCCTGAAGCGTCCAGAGCCGTTCAGCAAGGTACCCTGCGCATCGGGAAAGGCATGATAAACTTGATGCCCACTCGCGACCGATCCGTCGCCGAAGAACCAATGATAATGCAGATGTGGATTGTCCGGGCCGAGGGCGGTGAACGTTATTTTTTGCTTAGGACGCAACAACCCGTCCGGATAAGCAAAGCCCGCGTCAATCGGCGCCTCTTTGTAGCTTGGCTCTTTCGCTCCATCCTCGACTTTCAAGGACAGATCTGCATCATTTGTTGCCTGCCCGCCTCCAGTATTCACACCTTCAAAGCTGATGTCTGCCACATTGCCCTTCAGCACCGATGGCACCATTCCAGGGCCGTCAATCGCCCATATGTTCGTGAAGGTTATTCGCCTTATCTCGGGATTGCGCTGACGAATCTGTGTAAGCGAATACCAGTTTTCCAGCCGGATATTTTCGAAGGTGTAATTCGTGTGCGCACCATGGCCATTGGGATCTGCCCAAAGTTCAAAGAGCGCGAAGGGCACCTTGCAGCCTCCGAAGCCTGTATCCAGAACGTCAATATTGCGCATCACAAAATTCGAGCTGTTGAAGGTCTTCTGTGGCCATCCGACGCGGACGATATTTGAAATGCTGGTTGAAAGGACGCTGTTTTCAATTGTGATGTTGTCGACATTGTGACCAGGAATGCGCATCAGCTTAGGCGCATATCCGTCCCAGTTGCCATAAACTGCAAACACATCGTCAGACGCTCGAAAGAAACTGTTGCTTACTGTGGTATCCCCGCCACCCAGCCAATCCATTCCATCCTGATTGGCATTGCTCGGATTTCCACCGATTACCTTAACGTCGTAGAAGCCTATGTGATATGAGTCGCGCATCTGAATTTGCCAAGTTCGGCTGCGCGTGATGCACGTAATGCCGTCGATCTCGATGTTCCGGGCGTCATCCATGACGATCGCATGCCAGTTTGGCTTGTGCATCCACCCCTCATCGTGATCGCTTGCCTGGGGTCCGTCATAGATGATCGTCCCGCGGCCTAGCACACGGACGTCATGCACCTTCCAGATGTTGAGCGAACCATAGATAACCGCGCCTCCGGACAGATAAATCGTATCCCCACTGCGGGCATCAATGCTTCCATGATGCACGCCTGGGCCGTAGTATCGAACGCCTGGTGTCTGCGCAGTGAAACCGGATTGCTCCGGAGGGTTGGCGAATAAAAACAGCATTTCCGAGGTCGCAAAATGCTTACCAGGACGGGTGATCGATAATTTCACGGGGCCCGATATCGTAAAAGTAATCGTTGCGCCCTTGCGTAGCGGTCTGATACCGAGGCGCACGGGGCGCACCTCCACGCCTGTATCCCAAAAGTGGGGGTCGTCGGCAGTCACTGACACAGTTGCAGCACCGGAGGTATCAAAATTGAGGAGATAGTATTTCGCTGCAGCATGAAGCA
>JAJZKY010000416.1 GCA_021803885.1 Planctomycetota bacterium | reverse complement strand
CCGCTGCCCGAAAGTGACAGCGATCCGCTTTGCACCTCCAGCAGCCCGGCGTTGGTGACCGATGAAGCATAAATTGAACTGCTGCCGGTGGTATTCATCTTGCCGCCGGATTGAATGCTGATGCTGTTATTAAGATTAACGGCGGCATTATCAACCAGTACACCGCCGCTCCAGACGGTAATTGTGCCCCCGTACATATCCGCATCGGAATTCACGGTTAACGTACCGCGTCCCCCAGCCCCGCCGGCGTTGCCGCCGACAAAAATCGGACCGCCGCCCACAGTTCCATCAACGGTCATGTTGCCATTGGAGCCGGCTTGGGCACCGATGAAAATCTGATTGGCATTGACATTGGCGCTGCTGCCGATCGCCAGGGTTCCTGTTCCGGTGTTTCCAATGACAAGATTATTATTCTTTACATTGAGGGTCTGGCTGGAGGACAGGGAAACATTATTTCCCAGCGGTCCGCCGGTGTCGATAATCAGATCGGAATTGGTAATGCTTAACGTTCCGGCGGTGAAGGAGATTGAGCCGCTGGAGGATAGTACGCCGGTATCCAGTTCACCGCCGGAAATCGCCAAGACATCTCCGGCGGCGACATTGGTTGTCCCGGAAATTTCGAGGGTTTTACCGCTGCCAAGGGTAACGCTGGGACCTAACAAACCGGAGGAACCTACCGTCATGCCGCTGTTGGTTAAATCCAGTGTGCCGCCGGTGAAATTCAGCGTACCGGAATTGCTGATGGACGCGGCCTCCAGTAACCCGCGATTGAGTGTTACCGTTGCGCCGCTATAGATGGTGGCGGTTCCCGTGGCGCGTACCCCGTAGGAGCCGCTTCCATATTGCCCGTTGGTACCGTTGGTGCCGTTGATTAAAAGCGTTCCCGTCCCTCCCGCACCCGACGCGCTTCCGCCAACGTAAAGATTGCCGCCTACTTTCAGCGGTGTCGGCCCGAAGCTGCATCCGCCCGCACTGGTCAGCTCGATATCCACCTTGCCGATGGAACCGGATAGCGCTGCAATATCCAGATCGCCACCGACACCGGCGGTGCCGGCGTTGATCGTCAGCGTGCCCTTACCGCCATAACCCACAGCCAGCGTACCGGAAAGTTGCAGGGCGTTGCCGCCATACGAATTGCCCGCGGCACCGATGGTCAGTGTACCAACACTACCGCTGACTTCGCCGATTGTGCCGTTCACACCCGAAACCGGACGATACCCATTCGTGCCAAGTGTTAAATCGGCTGCGGTGTCGGTTGCTCCATTGCCGACAATCAGTGATTCGTTGCCCGTGCCAATGGCACCGGTTCCGCTTAGAGTGTAGTCGTATTCGCCGGTAGCCAGGGTGAGAGCGTTGTTATCCACGACCATCTGGCTGGAGTAGGATGTGGAACCGAGCGTAACGGTGTAGGTGTTTGCCGCACCCAGATCAAACACAGCGATGTCTGATGCCGTCGGTACAGCTCCAGTGCTCCAGTTACCGGCGGTACTGAATTTTCCGTCGCCGGCGGTGCCATTCCAATTATCCGTGGCGGGTGAGGCTACCGACGTGGCCATCACCGGTACGGCTGTGGCCATTGCGGCGGCGATAGCCAGCAAGCTGATGCGGCGGGAAAACCTATTCGGTGCAATTTTACTTCTCATGGCAATTCTCCTGATAAAAATTTATATTGACCAAGCCGACGACCATCGCGGCCTCGGCAACAATCACCTTCATGTCTTTCCGCCCGCCCGCCGATCGAGCAGTACGCAACGGTGCAAGTATAACTCCAAGGCTTCACACAGTCGCGCGGTGGAAACCTGTTGGGCTGGTGTACCAATGGAAAACCCGAAGTTAATCATGCACTGGCCCTAAGCAACGGTGCGGCGGCTGCGGTTGCTTTACGGTCTACTTTCCCAAACCCGATATGGCGGTTCCAATCCGCATCGGGATTTCGCCTTCCGTGGCTCAACCTGCTTTCTTGGCACCGCCGCGCCGCTTCAGCAGCAGCATTCCCAGTCCGCCCAGCGCCATCAATGCCAGCGCCGCCGGTTCGGGTACCGGAGCGACCTCGCCGCCACCGGTTAGCGAATAAGTCTTGTCGCCCAAATACGCATTAGCACTGTTGGTGGGATCGTAGTAAATGTTCACGCCGTTGCCCGTGATGTCCGCAATCTGGTTTACGCCGCCGGCCAGCAGCAGCTCTTGAGTATAAAATGCGCCATTTACACCGCGGGCCAATCCGGCACCTTTTCCTAAAATCAATGAATCGCTGGAGCCGTAAAGCTGCAGGATATCCCAGGCGAAGTTGTTGTTGAACCCGGCGGTGGTGGCACCAACGTCGGTGCCAGCCACATCCATGGTGTGCGACGTTCCGCCGAGAAATCGCAGCTCGGCCAACGCGGTGTTCCATTTGGTATTCTGCGTGCTGTTATTGATGAAATTACCGGTGACCTCGATTAAATCACCGGTACCGGCAGTCGTGGTGCCGCTGGCACCGATGGTCCAATTGCTATAGATCGCGGTGGATGGGTCGTGAATCGTCGTGCCATTATCGGTATAGGTGCCGGCAAAGCTGGCGGTGGTCTGGGTGATGAAAACCGTTCCATTGTTGGTGACATTACCTGTGAAGATCGCAGGGTTATATTCGATGGTCATGGTAGAACCACTGTCGTTGATGACATTGCCGTTGATGGTGGTGGTACCACCGGTAAAGGTAACGCTACCGGGTGTATACACGCCGGGAGAACCTTGGTAGCCGTTTTCAAAACCACCCGTGGAAAACGTGCCGTAGCCGGAAACTTCGCCGGTGTTCTGCAAAATATTACCGTTGGTATCAAAAATACCGCCGGTCAGACTGATGGTGCCGCGGTTGACGCCCGGGCTGTCAACCAACAATACTTTTGATCCCGATGGCGCGCTTATCAGTCCCGCATTTCCCAAGGTACCACTTAGAATAAGTGTACCGCCCAGCGCCTCAACGGTGCCGCCGACTCCGTTGACAATACTGCTGCCGATATTGCCGAAGCCCTGAATGGTCCCATTGTTGGTGATGCCGCCTCCGGTGAGATTCGCGGTTACGCCATTCAACAGAACCGTTCCGGCGTTGGTGAAAGTATCGCTGATGTGGGTGGTGCCCGCTTGGAGCAGCAGTGTGGCACCGGCGTTATTGGCAAAACCCGTGGAGATCAGACCGCTGCCCTGCACCACGCCACCCGCGGCGTTGGTCAGCGTTGCCGAGCCGGTCACAATTCCGTCATTGAGGTTCACCGTGCCGGTGTTGGACAGGGGCGAACCGGACAGCGTGAGCACATAGCCGCTGGCCATGAGGATTGTACCGGCGTTCATGTTGGTGCCGGTATTGCTCAGGGTGAGGTTCCCACTTGGAGCATACGCACCGCTGCCGATGGTCTGCGTCAGCACGCCGTTGTTGGTAAAGCCACCCGTACCGCCAATATTTCCCCCGCCCGCCATCTGCCCGTTGTTGGTCAGCGGGCCGCTGCCGTTGATGGTGGTAGCCCGCAGGGTTATCTGGCCGCTATTATTGAGGCCGGTTCCGTTAATGGTCAGGGTTTGTCCGGCTGCCTGCGGGTCAATCACGGAGTTGTTGGTCAAACCTCCGCCCACGAGGATGTTGCTGGCGGCCCCTTGAATATTCACTGTGCCGTTGTTGGTCAATGACGCATCAAAGGTGCCGCCCGAAAGATTGACCGTGCCGGAGGCGCTGTTGGTAAACGCGAGATTCGAGCCACCGTTGCTGTCCTGCAGCGTCCCTCCGGATTGATTGAACGTACCAGTGTTGAGCAACCTACCGCTGACGAAGAAGGACCTGTGCAGGAATAAATTATAAACCCGATGTCCCAATTGCAGCGTGCCGCCGGAAAGGCTGTAGATACCCCGGCCGCCGGGGTTCACCGCGATGGTCAGATTCGAAGCGACCGTGTTGGTGGTTCCGGCGGATTGCGTGAATGTGCCCGAACCGTTGTTTCCGATGTACTCGTTCCCGGCGGAGAGGGCCGGTGTTGAACCGTAGCTTCCTGTGGCATTTAGGTTGTAAGTTCCAACGGCCCCTGCGGAACTTCTTCCCAGATAAAGATTCCCGCCGATTGTGACCGCGCCGCCGCTCTGATTGAACGTTCCCGTGCCGTTGTCTCCGACTGTAAGGTCCGCAGCGGTGGTGGTTGTCGCGGTGTCGGAGCCTGTCGCAGAACCGGTAAGATTATATACTCCGATGCTTTGTGCCGCCGAACCGATTTCGATTGATGTGGCCGAGTTCAGTGTGCTACCGTAAAGGTAAGTGCTACCGTCAATTAAAGCGATTTGGCTGAAAACTCCCTGACTTCCAGCGGCACCGATGTATTCTGTGCCGCCGCTGACTGTTCCACCATACAGGTCGTAGAGCCCTTCTTGGGAACTGTCATAGCTGCTGGAACCGACGTACAAGGTGCCGACGGTGTTAGTGCCGGACGCTTGGCTGATTTCCGCAGCGGTTGCCGCTGTTGACCCACCTGCGAGCGTCTCTGTGGTGGCGTTTAGATTGGAACCTGTTGTCCAGAGAAGGCCGATGTACCCGGAATTACTAGAGTAGATAGACAGAGAGTTCAACTGGGGATTACTGGCGGCATCGTATAAAACATTCCCCCCTGATGCCAACTGGGTGCCGTATACCAACCCAGTTAGGTACACGTCATCACCCGCCACAGGAATTCCCGTGCTCCAGTTGCCCGCAGTGTTCCAATTAGCGGACGAACCTGTCGCGGGTCCGCTGTAGTAGTCGGAAGCAGCCCGCACCCTACTGGCCGCGACCAATCCCGCCGCCCCCGCTACCGCCAGCGCCACGAGGAGCGTCATGTTGTGGCCGGTGTCTCCGCCGAAGCGCTGTGAGTTGAAGCGTGCCATGGTGGTTCTCCTAAGATGTCCCTGAAATACTCATTCCCCCCGCGAACGCCGCCGGGGGGCGATTACCGAAAAAAGCCGGCGCGATCACGGGCCGAGCACGATAATGAATAAGCCTGCGCCTTTTCTCCCTGCCTCTCGGACAGGCTCCTAGAGGATTGGATTTAAGATGGACTTTATTTATCTTGCCATCCCGCATGGCCACTCTCTGTGGCCCCTGCCGCGTCCGTGCAATTCAATAGTGTAAGTATATTCCGACGAGAAAC
>JAJZKY010000415.1 GCA_021803885.1 Planctomycetota bacterium | reverse complement strand
TGCGTACCATTATTTGCCGCGCAGCGTTGATACATTTCCCGGGAGTAAAAAGATATGCGATGCTTTGGCGAACGCGGGTTTTTCGGATGTCACTTATGAATCGCTGACACTGGGCATCTGCGCGTGTTATCGGGGTTTGCGCCATGGCTGAGACGTCGGAACACAGGCCGGTCATGCGCCGGATTTTTCGGTCACGATGGCAATGCCGACGATGCCGGGAATTTATCGGCGGGGAAAATATTGCCGTTTATTCCACACGCATGCCGGAACGTACTAAACCCACATGGTTTTTCGCGGCCATGACACTGCTGGATCATCTGCGGGACTGCAGCGGGCGGGATTACTGTGACGAATTGCGACGACAGTACGGGAATGATTTTTTGCGCCATCCGGAGATTTACCATTGGTTTAATGAACATGGGATGGTCGATACGCAATTGACCGATGAATATGCCGTCAATGAATCGCCGTCAAAAGGATAATCGAGTATGAGTGACAACATACCTGTTATTGTGGCCATTACCGGGGCGTCGGGTGCGCCATACGCGCGCCGCATCCTTCAGGGTCTGGTGGAAGCCCATCGGCGGGTGCATTTGATTATCTCGCCAGCCGGGCGGCGGCTATTGCATGATGAGTTGGGGGTGGAACAGCCGGATGCGGATGCGATTTTGGGCAGTTCAATGGTCCATGACATCTCCATTCTGCCGTACAACGATGTGGGGGCTTGCGTCGCATCGGGGTCTTACCAAAGCGCCGGGATGGTGGTGGTACCGTGTTCCAGCAGCCGCCTGGCGCAGATTGCCCACGGGTTGGGCGATAACCTTATTTCGCGTGCCGCGCAGGTAATGTTGAAGGAGCGTCGCCCGTTGATTTTGCTCCACCGCGAGATGCCCCTGAGTCTCATTGAACTTAAAAATATGGTGCAGGTGACCGAGGCGGGAGGCATCATTTGTCCGGCAAGTCCGGGGTTTTACCTCAGGCCGCAGAGTATTGATGATTTACTTACCATGACGGCCGGCCGCGTTCTTGATCTGCTGGGGGTTGAGCACACATGGCACATTCGCTGGCGCGGGGCGGGCGCGTCATGAATCAGCCAGCCGCCAATCAAGCCCCGATGGTCGCGGCCAGTTCTCCCGCCGCGTCAAGGACGAACACGCGATCATCCTTGCGGACATTTCTTGATTTAATTAAATTTTCGCATTCTATTTTCGCCATGCCATTCGCCCTGGTAGCCATGTTTCTGGCGGCGCGACAAACGGGAGAAGGGTTGCCGGATGCCGCGCAATGGGTGCTGATCATCGGGTGCATGGTGAGTGCTCGTACATTTGCGATGACTTTCAATCGCCTAGTGGACCGCAAATTTGATGCTGGCAATCCGCGCACGCGGAATCGCCCCAGCGTCAACGGTACCCTATCGGTGCGGTGGATGCTGGCGGCGTTGGTCGTATCGGCGGCGATGTTCATCGCCTTTACGCTGGCCTTTTGGGGGATGTTTCAAAATCCCTGGCCCGCCATGCTGGCGCTGCCGGTGTTGGGGTTTATAGCGTTTTACAGTTACACCAAGCGTTTCACATGGCTGTGCCATTTTGTGATCGGGGCATCACTCGGATTGGCTCCACTAAGTGCGTGGGTGGCGCTGGTTCCACCGCATGGCCCCATGTTGAGCACACAGATTATCTGGCTGGCAATAGCCGTGACGACCTGGACGGCAGGATTTGATCTGCTATATGCCATGCAGGATATTGAAATTGATCGGCGCGACCGACTGCATTCACTTCCTGCACGTTTCGGCCCACAGACGGGATTGGCCGTATCCCGCCTCTGTCATGGATGCACACTGCTGGCTCTGGCGGCGTTTGGATTGGCGTGGGGTGGCGGCGTAGCGTTGGGAGTGGTTTACTGGGTCGGTTGGATAGCCGTGGCCATTCTTCTGGCGATAGAGCAATCGTTGGTAAAACCGGACGATATTTCTCGCATTAATTTGGCATTTATGACGATCAACGGCATAGTGGGACTGGTTTTCGGCGCGCTTACCATCGCAGCGATACTGCTGGCTTAATATGAAGATCGTAAAATCGCCGTAGCCGGTAATCGTTGTCAATTCAGTGCATGGTGCGCGTGGTTTACCCCATGCCCAACGGCCTGCGGTTAGAATTTCGTTATGACACATCTGCCCCAAGTTATTGTTACTGCTGGAGGTGCCAGCGAACCGATTGATGCGGTACGCTCATGGGGCAATCCGTTCACGGGCCGCACGGGCATGGCCATCGCAGATGCGGTTCGCGCGTTTGCGGATGTGACATTGCTGCTGGCGCGATCTGCGACGCCGGTGTATAAGGCGTCCGATCACCTGCCGGGCAAATTGACGATACGGTCATTTACGACCAGCGCCGAACTTGCCGACCAATTAAAAGAGTTAATACATGCCCGACCGGCCGCGGTATTTATGACGGCTGCGGTCAGCGACTACAGGCCCGTTCGTGTCGTAAAAATAGTAGATGAGCAGCCAGCCGACGGTATCCATCCGAACCGCTACAGGTGGACGGTGGAGGAAGTCGGCGGCAGCAAGATTAAGTCGGACTATGAGCAAATTGCGATTTTAGGAATGCGAAATCCTAAAATCGTGGATCTTTTGAGGCAGGAATGGGGCTATGACGGATTGATTTATAAATTTAAATTGGAGGCTGGCGTAACAGAGCAGGAGTTAATAGCAATCGCCTCGGCGAGCCGATTGGCATCCAGGGCACAAGTCATGGTGGCCAACACGCTGGACATGGTGGATGACAAGACCGGCGGTGCATGGATACTGGATGATGCGGGCTGTCGGCGTGTGGCGCGTGCTCAATTGGCAGGTGAGCTGGCCGATGACCTGAGGCGGCGATTGGCAGGCGCACCGCAGAAGTAAATATATCGGAAGCAGGTAATCGTGGCCGAATATGACAAAGGCCACGCCAGAATTTTTGGTGGCTAAAATAGCAGCGTGAGGAAAAGCATCTCAACGAATACCGGTGGCGTTAAAACCGCGTCCTTACCCAGCTACGGTGCACAATTGGCGGCCTTGGCGGCCTGGTACATTCCCCGTTATGTGCGGCGGCATTTTCATGCCGTTCGGTGTGACCGCGACGGGCCGGCACCCGCTATTAGCGGCCCGACCGTATTTTTTGTGAATCATAGTTCGTGGTGGGATCCTGCCATCGGCGCGCTATTTGCAGCCCGTCACTACGCCGGCTACCGCCATTACACCCCTATCGATGCCGCAGCTTTGAATAAATACAAGATAATGAAAAAATTGGGGTTTTTTCCGGTAGATCGCAATGCCCGGTCGGGTGCACGGCAATTCATTGAAGTTTGCGGCCGGGTGTTTTCCACTCCGAACGCCATTTTGTGGCTGACTCCCGAAGGACGATTCCGCGATGTGCGCAGTCGCCCCGTGGCAATGAAAAGGGGCATCGGACACCTGCCGGCGATTTGTCCACATTTAACGTTTGTGCCCATGGCGATTGAATACACGTTTGACCAGGAAAGCGCCGCCGAAGTGGCCGTCCGCTTTGGTGGTGGCATCCGAGTTTCTCAGGAGCCTCGGCGATCGGCGGCAGAATGGACCGAATTTTTCAGCCGGCGTCTGGAGTATGAAATGGACCAACTCGCCGCGAAAGTCGTGCACCGCCACTGGAATGACTTTGACATTGTGCAAGATGGTACCTCCGGCGTGGGCGGGATGTATGACCTCATCCGACGGACGGGAGCGATGATCAGGGGTAAACCATTTGCATCATCCCACGGTGAGGATTCACATTGATATTGACGATTCTGTCGATTGCATGCTTTGTCCTGGCGGCCATTCCGTCGGTGATGTCATTGGTCAATTTGCGTTTTTTCACGCCGCCACGAAAATGTGCCGTCGACAACACCCCGTGTTTATCACTTTTAATTCCTGCCCGAAACGAGGCGGATCACATTGCGAAAGCTATCCAATGCGCACTTAAAAGTGATGATGTGAATTTGGAAATAATCGTTCTTGACGACCACTCGACAGATACAACGGCGATGATTGTCCGCGACATCGCAACCACCGATCCGCGCGTGCGGCTGGAACCGGCCCCCCCGCTTCCGGCAGGCTGGTGCGGTAAACAGCACGCCTGCTGGCAACTGGCTCGCCTGGCCACACATGACCTGTTGGTGTTTATGGACGCCGACGTTGAATTGACGCCCATGGCGCTGGCGACCATCGCGGCGGAACTTGGCGCGGGGCGTGCTGGGTTAATCAGCCTTTTCCCGAAACAGATTACTGTTGGTTGGGCCGAGCAACTGGTGATTCCCTTAATGCATTTGGTGCTACTGGGTTTTTTGCCGCTATGGCAAATGCGCCGCAGTAACAAGCCATCATTAGCCGCCGGCTGCGGACAATTATTCGCCTCCCGCCGGAGGGACTATTTTGCCGCCGGCGGCCATGAGGCTATTCGATCATCCCGACATGATGGGATCACTTTGCCAAGGGCCTTCCGCCGGCAGAATGTGTGGACGGATTTGTTTGACGGCACAGGGTTGGCCTGTTGCCGCATGTACGCCTCAACCAGGCAATTGGTGCGTGGTCTGGCCAAAAATGCCACCGAGGGGCTGGCGGCACCGGGACTGATCATTCCGGCCAGCGTCATGCTGCTGGGCGGGCAGGTATTACCCGTTGTGATCTGGTTGTGGGCCGTGGGCACCGCCCACGCGGGCGCAAGTATCTGGGCCGGCATTGCGGTGATAATGACCATTGGCGTGCGACTGATTGCGGCAGCCAAGTTTGACCAATCCATTCCCGGCGCCCTGCTGAACCCCATCGGGGTATCGATTTTGGTCGCCATCCAATGGTATGCGGTCGTGTGCCGACTGCGCGGAAAATCTATTCCATGGCGTGGGCGGGATGGCTAATATCACAATTCAGTCGCTGGCCCTAAAGGGCTGGCCCCTATCCGCGCGGCGTAACCTTAAGCAATATCATTCCGTTTGTACGCATAGAGATGGTCAATTTGAGTTGTCCATCTTCCGGAATGGATACTATTTTTTTCAGCACCGGCTGGTTGGAAACCGCCGCACGAAGCCGCACCAGTTGGTGTGGTGTGAGATGCGCCGGGTGCCCCCATTTTTGATAAAGCG
>JAJZKY010000414.1 GCA_021803885.1 Planctomycetota bacterium | reverse complement strand
TGCCGGGTCGTCGCTGTGCCAGTCGGGGCGGAGCTTCACAATTCGCTCATACAGCTCGACGGCGATCCGGCGGCTCATCGTGACGATCATGGCCTTGCCGACCAGCCCGGACCGGCGCTTCTCCCAGTGATCAACAATATCCGCGGCAATCAGGTCCAGCCGGTCACTGGCGCCCACGATGGCCTCCAGCCGTGCCCACCTTGACTTGGCGCGGGTGGCTTCCTCCTGCTCGGCTTTCTCGGTGATCTCATCCGCCAGCTCATCCAGGGTGGCGTGCAGATCCGCGTCCAGGGACACCTTGGCCAAGCGCGACTCATAGAAGATCCGCACCGTGGCGCCGTCTTCGACTGCTCGGGTGAGGTCGTAGATGTCGATGTACTCACCGAACACTGCCCGGGTCGACTTATCGGTCCTTTCTATCGGGGTACCGGTGAAGCCGAGATAGGTGGCGTTCGGCAGGGCGTCACGGAGGTGCTTGGCCAGCCCGGCAGTGAGTTGACCGGTTTTCAGATCGACCGACTCTCCAAAGCCATACTGGGAGCGGTGGGCCTCATCCGCGACCACCACGACATTGCGGCGGTCTGTAAGCACTGGATTGGTGTCGCCGTCCTCTCCAGGGTGAAACTTCTGCAGGGTGGTAAAGATGATGCCGCCGGATGCACGCCGGAGCAAGGAGCGTAGATCTGCTCGGCTGTCCGCTTGCATCGGTTGTTCGGGGAGGATTTCAGCCGGTGCGAAGACTTCACCGAACAGCTGGTCATCCAGATCATTGCGATCAGTTAGAAAGACCATGGTGGGGTTGTTCATCCGAGGGTCTTTCATGAGTTTTGCCGCATAAAAGACCATCTCGAAACTCTTGCCAGAGCCTTGAGTATGCCAGACGACACCTCCACGGCGATCACCATCTGGACCCGCCGCCTCAATTGTCGACTCGACGGCTGCGTTAACCGCCCAGTACTGGTGATACTTCGCGACCCGCTTCACCAGTCCCTTACCCTCGTTGCTGAACACGACGAAGTTCCGCAGGATGTCGAGGAAGCGGCCCTGCTCGAACACGCCTTTGATCAGTGTCTCGAGTGCAGGCTTATCGGTTACGACCTCCCGGCCCTCGATGGTCTTCCACGGGGCGTAGTGCTCGAACGCTCCACTGAAGCTGCTCATTGCGGCGCTGGTGCCGTCGCTGACCACCGTCACCGCATTTGAGGTGAAGATCGACGGGATGTCGCTGCAATAGGTTTGCACCTGATTCCAGGCGTTCCTGAGCGTAGCGTGCTCATTAGCCAGGTTCTTCAACTCGAACAGGGCCAGCGGGATGCCGTTTACAAACACCAGCAGGTCAGGCCTGCGGTTCTTGTTCTCCACAATCGTGAACTGATTGACCACAAGCCAGTCGTTGTTCTCGGGGTGCTCGAAGTCAATGAGCCAGACGCTTGTCGTTCGGACGGACCCATCGCTCGCCCGGTATTCCACGGGAACACCTTCGGTCAGTAGCTTGTGGACCCGGAAGTTCTCCGCAAGCGGATTCTGGGACTCCGCACGCTCCAGACGCTTGATCGCCTCATCCAGCATTATGGCGGTGGCATCAGGGTTGATCAACCGAGCGGCATCACGCAAGCGCTTATATAAGTACACGTGCTCATACGACGAGCGCTCAGGGTGGGCGCCGTCAGGGGCGATGTCCGGGCCAAACGCGGTAGAGTAGCCCAGCTGGCGCAGGTACTCCACCGCCGCCAGCTCAACAGTCGACTCGTTCAAGACCGTCATCCGACAGCTTCCTGAACCGCTGCACGAGCCTCCGGCACACGGATACGGCCAGAGAGAAGCTCGGGGAGGAGGGTGTCGCGTAGAGCCATCGCGCGGAGACCTTCGTCTCTTAACTGTGTCATTCGGCTAAATAATGGTTCCGCAATCGCGTTGAACTCCTCGATTGCCGCGACATCTGGTGGCGTGATTTTGTATTCGTCGAAACGATCAGCTTTGAATCGCTGCCGTCCCGAGCTGCCAGTCATGCTTCTGATTGCAAATGAGCGCACCTCGTCATGACGAGCAAGACAGTAGATCCATGGAGTCTTGATATCACCCCGAGGCCCCAACACGATATATTCAGTTGATCCCCAACCCACTTCGTCAGGCTTTAGCATGTCGACTATCGCTGTCTTGCCGTTCTCCAAACATGGCGTAATTCTTGCCATCAGGACATCGCCGTTTGCAAAACGCGAGCCGGAACCTGCCGGTTTCGTGTCCCATTGGTAGATCTCCGCAGAAAATTCAGACAATGAAGACATGCCCACGTAGGTCGTTGGATCGCCATAACGCAGCCTGCGTTGGGGATTCACGACAACGAGACTGGAGAGCGAGACGCCATCATGATCGAGTCCAACGTCAAACAGCTTGTCAAAATGAGCTCGAACCAGATCCTCGATGAGTTCAATCACCCGCCTATTCGATTCAATCTTGTCATCCAGCGCACCGAGCGTTGCAGCAATACCACGCTGCACTTCGAGCGGAGGTAGTTGGACCTTCTCAGTATCAAGAAAGTGCTCGAACTGGAAATTAGCGATTCCGGTAGATCGGTTCTGGTAACTCCATGTACGACCGCTGGCGTACATTCCTTGCAGCCACCAATAGACATAGCGAGGGTCTGCTCTGTTCGAATCAATCCGGACGAGGCGACAAAAACTTGCCGGGATAGTCGGAAGCCCTATCTTCGCCAGAAGGCGCTCGGTCACATAGATCGTTCGTCCAGTAGGGCGATCGGTAGTACCTCCGGAGATTTCGAGAACAATATCACCTGGCTCTAAAAGTCGGGACGAAAGCTTCTTCCTGGCTTCCCAGCGGATTGGCAGTCGGGCAATATCTCCAACAGCAATAAAAGGAAAATCAGCACCGCGTATCACAGCAACTTGGTCAGTACCAGGTCTCGGAGCATCATAACCCCAACCACCACCCACGGCATTCTTAACTAATTGGCGGATCAAAACTCTCTTGATCATAACCCCAACCACCACCCACGGCATTCTTAACTAATTGGCGGATCAAAACTCTCTTGATCATAATTCCAGTCCTTCGAGGCGGTGACGTACCTCATCCTCAAACTCACGCCCACGCTCGAACTGAGCAAACAGCTCTTTCTTCAGTCTTTCGATCTTCTGATCAATCGGCTCATCGTCAACTTCAGCCTCTTCAGAACCTACATAACGACCTGGTGTCAGCACGAAATCATGTTTGGCGATCTCCCCAAGAGATGCAGCTTTGGCGAAGCCTGGAATGTCTTCATAAACACCATCGTGGTTGCGCCAGGCGTGGTAGGTGCCAGCTATCTTGGCGATGTCCTCGTCGTCAAGAACCCGGAGGCGCCGGGTTTCCATGCGACCGAGCTTGCGGGCATCAATAAAGAGCACCTCGCCTTGACGTTTACGGTGCCCGTTACCATGGCGGTCCTTACTGACGAACCACAGGCTGACTGGGATACCAGTGTTGTAGAACAGTCTGTCAGGCATCGCAACGATACAGTCCACCAGATCAGCCTCAACCAGCTTGCGGCGGATATCGCCCTCTCCGCCAGTTTTTGAAGACAAGGAGCCGTTGGCGAGGACGAACCCGGCGGTGCCTTTGGGGCTGAGGTGGTAGATGAAGTTCTGGACCCAGGCGAAGTTGGCATTACCCTGCGGCGGGGTGCCGTACTTCCAGCGGGGGTTGTCGGCGAGCTTGGGGTGCCACCAGTTGGAGACATTGAACGGCGGGTTGGCGAGGACGAAGTCGGCGCGCAGGTCGGGGTGCAGGTCGTTGGCGAAGGAGTCGTCAGAGTGGTCGCCGAGGTCGGCTTCGATGCCCCGGAGGGCGAGGTTCATCTTGGCCAGCTTCCAGGTGGTGTCGGTGTACTCCTGACCGTAGATGGAGATGTCGGTCCGCTTGCCGCCATGGGCCTTGACGAACTCGGCGGACTGGACAAACATCCCGCCCGAGCCACAGCACGGGTCGTAGACCCGCCCCTGGTAGGGCTCCAGCATCTGAACAAGCGTCCGGACTACCGATCGTGGCGTGTAGAAAGCCCCGGCATCCTTGCCGGTCTCCCTTCCAGCAAATTGACCAAGAAAGTACTCATAGACCCGCCCTAACACATCGTCAGAGCCATGGTCATCGGTTTCAGTGAACCCAATTGAGCCGATGAGATCGACAAGTTGGCCGAGGCGGCCCTTATCAAGGCCCTCTCTGCCATAGTTGCGTGGCAGCACTCCCCGAAGAGATGGATTCTCCTTCTCGATCAGGTCCATCGCAGCATCAATATCCTGTCCAATGCTAGGCAACTTGGCTCGTGCCTGGATGGTCTCCCAGCGGGCATCGGCGGGGACCCAGAAGACGTTGTGACTGCGGTATTCGTCACGATCCTCGATAAGTCGAGCGCGACGTTCGACGTTGGGGATGTAGTCGTCAGAATCAGGGTCGCTCAGGGAGCGCTCGATGGCTTGGCGGCGCTCCTCAAAGCGGTCCGAGATATATTTCAGGAACACCAGGCCGAGTACGACATGCTTGTACTCGCTCGGCTCCTGGTTGCCGCGGAGCGCATCGGCCGCCTCCCATAGTCGTTGTTCGAGCGTCTTAGTGGGCTTTGTTGTTGGGTTACGAGGTCTTCCCGCCATCAGCGGTCTACAGCTTTTGGCAGGATGGTTTCAGTTAGAGGCTCAGCAGATAGGCATCTCGGGCTCGTCGTCCCCCTGACTTCGCATTGCTGTGTTGTCGTCGTTGTCCATGCACTCCAGCATGCCCTTCCTTCTCCGCCTTGCACTGCTCGCCCGAATGAACGACTCCCTGATCCAAGCTGTCCATCCACTGAGCCTCTTACTTGCATTTTGTTACGCATTATGATGTATACCGTAGCATTTCGGTTTGGCATCATCCTGCACCACCGTTGAATATCCACTACGGCGGCGTCAGGGCAACCGCTCTTGTCCATTACTGGGTTTCGTCCAGAACCGGATCTCTTCCAGTACCGGGGCGCGTTTCAGTAGCCGGGTTAGGCTGCAGGTCAGGTCGGGTTCTCCCGAGTCTCCAAGATAGCCTTTTACATATAGTACGAATTCTGCTGCAGGTCAGGTCGGGTTCTCCCGAGTCTCCAAGTCCAGGGTTGGAGGGTGGCGGGGGG
>JAJZKY010000413.1 GCA_021803885.1 Planctomycetota bacterium | reverse complement strand
AAGGCCCAGATCGGCGCGTACCAGCATAAACTTTTAACGTGTCAAAAATGGCCGTGGAGGCTGCGGTGATCGGGCTGGGCAAGGTAGGTTAGGCTGGGGCGGGGAGGGCCAGTTCGTGGAGCAGGGTGGCCGGGGCGCCAATATCGGCGATGGAGATTTGCCCGGTATAGGCCGCGGCGGAAGCCTGGGCGAAGCCGATTTTCATGCCGCAGAAGCTCACGGTGTGGCCGGCGCGAATGGCAAGGCCCAACGGCTGGCCGGTGTCGCAATCCAGGCCGGAGGGAATATCCACACTGATGACCAGACGTTCGGCGGCGTTGACCGCTGCTACCAAGGCCGGCAGCCGTCCAACAATGGGGCGGGAAAGGCCGGTGCCAAACATGCCGTCTACGATGCACGCGCTCTCGCCGGTGGCCGCCAACCAGTGGGCAAATGGGGCGTCGCTGTTGGAAATGTCGGTGATGGGAACATCCATGGCCCGAATGGTGGCCAGGTGGCCGGCGGCGATGGGGGTAAACTCTTCGGGTTCTGCGATCAGCATAATGTGCAGGTGATAGCCGCGATTGGCCAGGTGCCGCGCCGCCACCAGGGAATCGCCGCCGTTATTTCCGCTGCCGCAAAGGACAAGAATGGCTTCGCCTGGCATGGCATAGCGCGTGACGATATGGGCCACGCCGGAACCGGCATTTTCCATCAGGGCGGCTACGGGCAGATGAAATTGCTCGACACAGCGGCGGTCCACCTGCTGCAGGCCGCTACGGTTGAACCACAGGGCTGCCTGGGAAAATGGCGGCATGGCAAAGTCTCCTGGAGAGTGGAAACCAGTGTTTGGCGGTTTAACCGGCGGCGCGTTCCACCAGCGGCCGCAACTTCTGTTGCAGGTAACGACCGGTATGGCTTGCGGGAATGGAGGCTACCTGTTCGGGTGGTCCGACGGCCACCACTTCGCCGCCGCCCGCCCCGCCTTCCGGGCCAAGATCAATAATCCAGTCGGCGCATTTGATAACGTCAAGATTATGCTCGATGACCACCACGGTATTGCCCAGGTCGGTCAGGCGGTTAAGCACGCCGAGCAGATTGTGGATGTCTGCGAAATGCAGGCCGGTGGTGGGTTCATCCAATACGTAAAGGGTATGGCCGGTGCCGGGTTTGCCCAGTTCCGAAGCCAGCTTGACGCGCTGCGCTTCGCCGCCGGAAAGCGTGGTGCTGGATTGACCAAGTTCCACGTACGCCAGTCCAACATCGTTGAGTGCCTGCAGCAGGGTTTTGATGGCGGAAAAACTATCGAAGAATTGCAGCGCTTCTTCAATGCGCATGGCAAGCACATCGGCGATGGATTTGCCGCGGTATTTGACTTCCAGCGTTTCGCGGTTGTACCGTGCGCCTTTGCATTCTTCACAGGTGACAAATACATCGGGTAGAAAGTGCATTTCAATGCGTTTGGTGCCCTGCCCCTGGCAGGCTTCGCAGCGGCCGCCCTTGACGTTGAAGCTGAAGCGGCCCAGTTGATAGCCGCGCATGCGGGCTTCACGGGTTTTGGCGTAGAGCTGGCG
The DNA here is from genome assembly GCA_021803885.1 of Planctomycetota bacterium. The sequence goes on along the minus strand of JAJZKY010000413.1, from coordinate 3,591 downwards.
AATGAGATCAAACACGCCGGTGTAGGTGGCGGGATTGCTGCGGGGGGTGCGGCCGATGGGCGACTGGTCAATTTCGATAACCTTGTCAATCTGATCCAATCCGTTGATGCGGGTGTGCAGGCCCGGGCGTTCCTTGCCGCCGTACAAGGATCGTTTGAGCCCGGCGAGCAAAATGCGATTGACCAGGGAAGATTTGCCAGAGCCGGAGACCCCGGTCACACAGACCATGGCGCCCAGAGGAAACTTGACGTTAATGCCGCGCAGGTTATTTTCCCGTGCGCCGATGACCTCCACATAGTGCTTCATATCCACGGGCCGCCGGTTGCGGGGAAGCGGAATCTGGTATTCGCCGGTGAGGTAACGGGCGGTAATGCTTTCTTTGGATTCAAGGACCTGGGCCACGGTTCCCTGGGCGATGATGCGTCCGCCATGGGAGCCGGCGCCGGGTCCGACATCAATGAGCCAATCGGCGGCGAGGATGGTGTCTTCATCGTGCTCCACGACAATAACGGTGTTGCCGATGTTGGTCAGATGCCGGAGCGTGCGGATGAGCCGGTCGTTATCGCGCTGATGCAACCCAATGGTGGGTTCATCAAGTACGTAGCACACGCCGACCAGGCCTGAACCGACCTGGGTGGCCAGACGGATGCGCTGGGCTTCGCCGCCGGAAAGGGTGCCGGTCTGGCGGTCCAGGGTGAGGTATTCCAGGCCCACATCATTCATAAAGCCGAGGCGGGATTTTATTTCCTTGAGAATGGGAGCGGCGATCAGCAGGTGTTCGCCGACAAGCTGCAACTGATCGAAGAAGGCCAGGGCCTGGGTGACGGTAAGCCGGACGATGTCGCGGATGTTGCGATCTGCGATGCGCACGGCCAGGGCCTGGGGTTTGAGGCGGTCTCCGTGGCAGGTTTCGCAGGGTTGTTCGCTAAGGTAACGGTGAAGGCGGGCCTTGACGAATTCACTTTCGGTATTTTCCCACCGGCGCTGCAGGTGTGGAATGACGCCTTCAAAGGTCAGGTCGGTGCGGGCTGCGTTTTTGGCCTTGGAGCCGTAGAGGATCAGGTCCCGGGTTTTTTTAGGCAGGTCCTTGAAGGGCTGGTCGCGGGGCACGTTAAAATCCTGACAGAAGCGGGCCAGCAGTCGGTTGTAATAGATGTTCATGCGTTTGCCGTTGCGGCGGAAAGCTTCGATGGCCCCTTCGGAAAGGGAAAGCGAAGGATCCGCAACAATCAGGTCCGGATCAAATTCCAGAATGGTGCCCAAGCCGTCGCATTTGGAGCACGCGCCGTACGGACTGTTAAAGGAAAAGAGTCGCGGGGAAAGCTCTTCGAGTGAATTGCCGGGATGATCCGGGCAGGCCCAGCGGGCCGAATAAGTGCAATCCACCCATGTGCCGCCCTCGTCTCGGGCGATAACAACCAATCCATCGGCAAGCTTGAGCGCCAGCTCGATGGAATCGGCCAGGCGCGTGCGAATGTCCGGCTTGATGACCAGCCGGTCCACCACGGCCTCCAGAGTATGGGCGAGTTTTTTATCCAGGGTGGCCGCGGCTTTGATTTCGGTAAAAGTGCCGTCAATGCGGCAACGAATGAAGCCTTGGCGGGTCATCGCCTCCAGCACTTCACGATGGGCGCCTTTTTGGCCGCGGACCAGCGGCGAAAGCACCATGATTTTAGATCCTTCCGGCCAGGTGAGCACGTTATCCACAATTTGGGAAGGACTTTGCGAGGCGATGGGTTTGCCGCAGGTCCAGCAATGAGGCCGGCCGACACGGGCAAACAACACGCGCAGGTAGTCGTAAATTTCGGTGGTGGTGGCGACGGTGGAACGAGGATTGGTGCTGCCGCTACGTTGCTCGATGGCGATGGTGGGTGGCAGGCCGTCGATTTCGTCACAATCGGGCTTTTGCATCTGTTCCAGAAATTGGCGGGCGTAGGCGGAAAGAGATTCCACATATTTCCGCTGGCCTTCGGCATAAATGGTATCAAAAGCCAGAGAGCTTTTGCCGGAGCCGGACAGGCCGGTGATGACCACGAGCTGATCGCGTGGAATATCCAGGCTTACGCCCTTGAGATTATGTTCTCTGGCTCCAACAATTCTGATGCATTTAAGAGCCACAGCCTGCTCCAATAGTGCTGGCGGCCTGCGGCCGCGAAAACCGAACCATTGATTATAGTCGAGGGGGCCGGAATCGCCAAAGAGCCGGCAATAAGAGTTTGTTGTACGCTTGGCGGCTGCGGCGCCCCGAAAACTCATCATCGTTTCGTTGGGGTTCCAGGGTAAGGTTGCGAAGGTTGCAGCGCGCTTTTAGGGCCGCGGCTGCGGCAGGTAAGCTGGTCAAGCCGGCCAGGCTTTTGCCTTTTGGCCAACTTGGCCGGGTTGTGAAATCAGCGATTTTGCTGGGATTTTTCATTGATTCGTGCATCATGGCCAACGCGGCCAACGCGGCCAACGCTTTCACAACGGGTCGGGGTTGAGGGCTCATTTGGGGCGCAATGGGGACGCGAGGCCGGGCTTCTGGTGTTGGTAAAATGCGGCTAATGGCCCCGGCCGGGCTGTTGGCGACGCACGTATTTAGTTGTCAAAGACCTCTGCGCAGTATTGGGCGCAGGCCCATTATTTTGGGCATTGGTATTGTTAGGCGGGATATGGGAGGGGATAACGATGCGCGGCTGCGGCCGCGACGAGGATCTACCATCCCGATTAGCCGCTCCTGCGGCATCGGGATTTCGGCATCCTGCCTCAACGCGCGGAGACGACGATTTAAACCACAGAGGACACAGAGGTGCACAGATGGATATGTATCGATAAAATTGATGCGGACGTTATTTCTGGAACGATGGAGAATTTATAAATCACGAATTTACCACAGAGCGACTCCTGCGGAGGCCCCGCCAACCCGTAACGCAGGCATCTTGCCTGCATCAAAAGAAGTTGGGACGGCCCGTAACGCAGGCGTCTTGCCTGCAACCATCAACCGCGCGCAAACCAGCCCCCGCTCCGCCAACCCCCAGCCCGGCGATTGTTTCGCCGGGCGCACCGCAGCTCTGCGCTACAAACTCGCACACTCATCAGCGCCGGGCGCTCGCGGAAATCCATTTAGCCGCGGGCATAGTGCCCGCGCGTTCCCCCACCCAAGAAAAACGGCGTGGTGGGCGGTGATGTTAGCCCGTGGACGGGTCCACCGCGGCCAGGGAAGTTTGATCGCCCACACCCCCCAAATAGCCGCCGGCTTGCCGGCGGGCGACCGCAGTCGCTAACCGGGCAAGCGGCGGCCCCGCCAACCCGTAACGCAGGCATCTTGCCTGCATCAAAAGAAGTTGAGGCGGCCCGTAACGCAGACATCTTGTCTGCAACAATCATCCGCGCACAAACCAGCCTCCGCTCCGCCAGCCCCCAGCCCGGCGATTACTTCGCCGGGCGCAAAGCGGTCCCTGCGGCGTGGTGGGCGTAGCCCGTGGACGGGTTCACCGCGGCCAGGGAAGTTTGATCGCCCACACCCCCCAAATAGCCGCCGGCTTGCCGGCGGGCGACCGCAGTCGCTAACCGGGCAAGCGGCGGCCCGCCCGGCCCGTAACGCAGACATCTTGT
>JAJZKY010000412.1 GCA_021803885.1 Planctomycetota bacterium | reverse complement strand
TCACGCGATTAATCGTGAAACCGAGCATGAGATTACATGCCAGTGTCAGCCCGAATACCACTGGAATGGCCACCGCCACAACAATGGATTCCCGCCAGCCAAGGCCGATGGTCAGCAGGACAATGACGATCACAATGGCGACCAGCAGGCTCTCCACGAGTCCGTTGACCTTGGCATTGGCCGACAGGCCGCTGTTGCGGGTCACAATCATATTGATGTCCGATGGGAGCATCACCTGTGCCAGCTTCCTGGCGCGATGAATAACATCCGCCGCCACCGTTACCGCATTGCTGCCGGCTTTTTTGGCAATGGCAACGGTAACCGCGGGCGTTGCGGCATGCACACTGCGCACAGCATGTCCGGCCAGTACGGTACCGGGAAAATCAGGAGCCTCATGCACGCGGGCGGCAGGCCCCCAATTATGCCAGACGTAGGAATGAACTTCCGCCGGACCATCGACGATTCTGGCGACATTGCTTAAATACACCGGCTGCTGATGCCAAACGGACACCACCATTCGCCCCAATTGTCGGGCATTGGCAAAGGCCGTTCCCGCCAATACATGAATCTCATTATTATTGCGCTGATAATTGCCCGCTGTCATGGTGACATTCGCCGCCTCAATATCCCGATCAATCTCCAGAGGCGTAATGTTGTAGGCGTGCATTTTCGATGGGCTTAGGTACGCATAGACCACGCGCGGTCGGCCACCGATGACATACGCGCGTGATACGTTGGGTGCGGCGGCAAGGCGGGCGGCGAGTTCCTCCGCTGATTGCCGCAGCGCCACAGCGGTGGCTGTTTTGCTGGTCAGAGTCAGCGTGACAATTGGCACGTCGTTAATGGTTTCGGGTTTGATAACCCAGCCGGTGACACCGGCGGGCACGCGATTGAGATGCTGCTTGATTTTGCGAAACACCTTCACCACGCTGCGTTCCACATCCTGTCCGACATAAAATCGGGCGGTGACCATGGATTGATCGCGCTGGCTGGTGGAATAGACATATTCAACGCCATGAATATGATACAGCAGTTGCTCCAGCGGGGTGGTGACCAGTTGTTCCACGCTTTTGGCGCTATGGCCGGGGAAGCCGACATAAATATCGACCATCGGAACGACAATTTGCGGGTCTTTTTCACGCGGTGTAATCAGCAGTGATGCGGCACCCAAAAGAACCGCTAAAAGTATCAACACCAGGGAAAGTTTGGAATGCAGAAAAATTTTGACCACGCGCTCAATGGGGCTTAATTCATCAGCGCGGGCGTCCGAAAGCGGGGTGCTCATGGGCGCTGACCCTCCGCGGTGGTGGAATGATTCATTGGCGATTGGGGATTTGAGATTGGGGATTTTGCGGATGTAAGAACCATCCGCTGCCCGGCAACCACGCCGGAAAGAATTTCACGCATCGTGCCAATATGTCGCCCCGGTTGCACGGTTTGACGCACCAATTGTCCATGGACAATTAACGTCACGAGATCCAGTTGTCCAATATGTTCAATGGCCGCCTCCGGCACCACCAGAACGTTATGCGAGGTGGTGGGAATAATCAGGTTGCCATACATGCCCGGCCACACGCCGGATGGAAAATTGGCGGCGGCTTTGACGATAAAACTGCGGCTTTCCGCATTAACCCGCGGCACAATTTGCCGGATTCGCGCCTGGACTGTCGTATGCAATCCCTCCAGGCGCACGGGCATTTTCTGGCCCAGATGCAGCGCCGACGCCAGAGATTCCCGCACCACCGCCGCAAGCTGCAAGTGATGCGGATCATAAAGTTTAGCCAGCATCTGACCCGGCATAACAGTATCACCGACACTCACAAATTTTTGCATCACAATGCCATTGATCGTCGAGCGGATCGTGGCATAGCCCAGTACCGCGTGTGCGGCCTGCATTTCCGCTGACGCATGGGCCAGATTCGCCTGATCTGAAGCCACTGCGGTATTGGCAACATCCATGGTGGCGGTTGTGACATCACCAGTGGCAAGCAGTGTTTTATCCCGCTTCTGGTCGATGATCGCCTGACGTAATTGCGCTTTGGCCAACAATACAGCCGCGGCGGTCTGCGCCAATTGCGCCTTGAGCTGCGCCGCATCCAAACGCACCAGCACCTCCCCTTTTTTAACCTTGGCTCCAGCAATTAATCGACTGTACACAATTCGGCCGACAATGCGCGGCGTCAGCAGCACGGGCGCAATGGGTCTGATGGTGCCCACCGCGCGGAGATTCCGCGAAACGCTTTGAACTGTCGCGGTTGCCGTAGCTCCGTTGAACGGTTTACCCGCGTTCACGGGTAGAGACCCGGGCGTAATTTTAGCTTTCAAAGCACCGGTGCTCCAAAGCATCAGTGCCACCACCAGGAGTATGGCCAGAAGCACCTCTGCGATGCGCCCGGCAATACGGGCCATATTTTTCAGTTGGAGCCGGCGTTTCGCCATGATCCACGCTCCCGATTTAAAACTGTCACAAACTCAAGACAACAGCCGTTGCCGTTTTACGCCTGATGCGTTTGCTTCAAGCCACATTGTCCCAGAATTTTCTCCGCGGGGCAAAAGCCCGTGAAGGCCGATTGGATCAGGTTCAAGCCGATAAATACGGCCAGCAGCAACCACCACTGATTAACCCATACCGCCAAGGCCACGCTGATAAGCACCATTGCACCGGCCACGATACGTACACCACGATCAACTGTCATAAGAACACCTCAATAAAATTCGGCACACAAACAAGTTGATGCGGTGCCGATTACCACAGCAACCGACCGCATCCACCAAGATGCGGCCTTAGGGAATTTGCGAAGCAGCAAGCAACGGCTCGCCTAGAACATTGTATGCGGTCAAGAATGTTCCAGACCCAAGCAGCCCCGCCGCCTCATTCTTTATATTCTTATATTCTTATTTAACGATAAAGTCAAATGACGATAAATGATATAAAAAAAGTCCCGCAGGGTTCAGCCTGCGGGACGGGGTTGTATTCTGCATGACGAAGGTGTGAGCCGTTAAGAAGGAGAATGGGACTTTGGCGCTATGGCTCAGCGAATGGCTGCGGGATAAACCGCCGCGCCCCTCTGGTTCATGCAGCTTGTTGTTGCACACTATCGCTTACTGGCCCGGCGGCGGGCCATGACGATGCGGACGGCCCTTCTTTAATGTAATTGTTCCGGCATCCGCAACGGCACCGACTGCCACTGCGACGGGCTTTCTAATATGACCAAACCCGACACCACGATCAAAGACCACGACGTGATACTTACCGATCGGAGCATTGTTGACCGTAAACGTACCATCATCGGCGGTTTTGGTGATTCCCACCACCAGCGTCCGCTTGATCCAAAACGTTTGGCCCGGTTGAACCTGATTGGGTTTCATGCCGCCGTGATGGCGCGGTGGACGACCCGGTATCCGCATTACGCGAACCATCGCACCACTGACCGGATTGCCGCTGGAATCAACCACTTTGCCCGTGAGAGTGCCCGTTGCATCCGTGCCGGTGCCAGCCGCGACCTGCGCCTGCACAACTTGCCGCGACACCATCGTGGCCATCGCTCCCACCAGAAAAACCGCCAGTAACGCTACTACAAACCTACGCATAAAGAACTCCTTGGAATGAATTGAAAACGTCAAATTCGGGCCATCGGACCACCCGATTGAACCCTGAATCGTTTCCTACATTGGAGCCAAACGCGCCGATTCTTCTAAAGTTACAATCGGTCAGCAATTTAAATTCTGCACGGCCAGACGTGGGGATGTTTATCGAGCTGGATCCTCGGCCATGGCCGCCGGATCATAACGTTGCGCGATGGGCATGCGCCGGCCAAAGCCAAAAGCGCGGGAAGTCACTTTTAGTCCTGGCGGCATTTGTTTGCGTTTATATTCATTCCTATCCACCAGCCGGGCCACATGTAGAACCACCTGTTTATCAAAACCCTCACGGATAATGTCCCAGACCGATTTTTCTTCCTCCACGTAACGCAGCAAAATGGAGTCCAGCACGGGGTAAGGTGGTAGACTATCCTGATCCGTTTGATCAGGGCGTAATTCCGCGCTGGGAGGTTTGGTAATGGAGCCTTCCGGAATCGCCGGCGTTGCTCCTGCGCTTTGGCGATACGCATTGATATACCCAGCGAGTTGGTAGACCATCATTTTGGGTACATCGCTTATCACGGCCAGCCCGCCGCACATATCGCCGTAAAGTGTGCAATAACCAGTCGCTATTTCACTTTTATTGCCGGTCGTTAAAAGCAGATGACCAAACTTGTTGGATAATGCCATCAGAAGGTTGCCGCGAATGCGAGCCTGCAGGTTTTCCTCAGCCAAACCAGGCGCGGTATTTTGAAACAACGGCTGCAACGTCGCTTCCATGGCATAATGCGCGGTTTCAATGGGTAAAATGTGGAATTGAATTCCCAGGGCTTCCGCCAGTTTACGAGCGTCGTTAACGCTGTGTTCGGAACTGTAACGCGACGGCAACGCCACACCGGTGACATTCTCTGGGCCCATGGCTTCAGCCGCCAAGGCCGCCACCACGGCCGAATCAATACCACCCGAAAGCCCCAGTACCGCGGTCTTAAAGCCGCATTTATGCGCGTAATCCCGCAAACCCAATACCAATGCTGCATGGACCGAGGCTATGCCGGTGCGCGGAGGCGGGCAATCCAGTTTCACCGCCCCCGGCAGATTAAAGATTATCAAATCCTCTTCAAAATCCTTCCCCTGCGCCAACTGATTTCCCGCCGCGTCAAACGCCATTGAGCAGCCGTCAAAAATCAGTTCATCATTGGCCCCCACCTGATTGACATATATGATCGGCATATTCCACCGCCGGGCCTGATGGGAGATAAGTTTGCGGCGAAAATCATTTTTGCCCAGAGTAAACGGCGAGGCGCTGATATTGACTAGAATATTCGCCCCAGCTTTAGCCAAGGCCTCCACCGGATTAAAAGCATACAGTTGCCGCCCCACCATCTGCTCATCATTCCATAAATCTTCGCAGATAGACAAGCCGACGCGGAGCGATCCGAGCATGACCGTTTCGGCTCTGGGGCCGGGTTCAAAATATCGGCTTTCATCAAAAACGTCGTATGTCGGCAGCAGGCTTTTGATGCCACGATGCATCACCACACCATCCCGCAAAACCGCAACGGCGTTGTA
>JAJZKY010000411.1 GCA_021803885.1 Planctomycetota bacterium | reverse complement strand
TTGCGTCCGGTAATCGGCGGGTGGGTTTAATAGCGCCTCAAGTGTTAAAATTTTATGATCTTCGTCAGCCCGCCGCCGTTGTGGAACTGGAATTGGAAAAACTGATTGCTATTTTTGATCCTGTGCGACGGGCACGACCGTTGCCTCGGTTTCCCGCAGTGCGGCGGGATCTATCCGTTGTAGTAGCCAATACAGTGCGCTGGGCGGACGTATACTCAGCCATTCATGCCGGCGACCTGAAATTTCTTGAATCCGTCGAATTTGTGGGAACCTTCCGCAATGCGCAAATCGGCACGGGGAAAAAAAGTCTTACGTTCACGCTGGTATTCCGTGACGGGCAATCTACCCTTCGTTCGGAACAGGTGGATCAGCAGGTAAATAACGCACTGGAGATTCTTGCCGCGCATTACCAAGCAGCGCTGCGGGCTTAATAACTCGCAGAGGAATATATCCGAACACACCCGCACAGCATGCCCGGGATTGCGTTGCGCCAAACAAGGTGAATAGTGTGTCGCAGAATCACATTTTCGATCTGCCCACAATGGTCTTCCAATGACCATGGTCCTTGACTTTGATCATAGAGGGAATCAGTACGTGGTCATGCGCGTTGGCTTTACCCATGACTTCAATGGTTAAACCGACATACGGAGCCAGCGGCCGGGAATTGGTCGCCAGCGTCCAAGCCTGGCCATGGATCAGAATGCCCGCGGGAATCCCCGATTCCAGACATTTCTTGCCGCAGGTTTTGCCATGGGCTCGACCCGTAGCTCCAAAAGCCGAATAGCATTTCATATCCAGCAATTGCCCCGTGACCGTTATGCGCTTAGCGGCCGCCGCAAATGTGCTTACCGACATGACGCCGACCACAAGTATGGCCATGACCCCGGAAAGCCTTTTACGATTCATACGCAGCTCCAAAAATGAACCCAGATAGTCGTTGACCACCAACGACCTGATAACATTATAATAGTTTATCAGACGAACAACAAAAGATAGTAACCGTTCACGGTCATGCCGACGGGCCAGAATTACCGCGGTTTTGACATAGCCCAAAGGGTGGGAACCTCTTGTGGTGCGGGCTTCCAGCCTGCCCCATCGTCCCTTCGTGAACGGTTACCCCTTTACGGCTTATTAATCAGTCCGGTTGCGACCATATTTTTGGCTTCAAGCGGTTCTGAACTGCTTGGCCACCATTGTCCCAGGATGTGCCGATCGCCGAGTGCCACAATTTCTGGCTGCACCCCATTTATTTCCGTCCTTGGTCGGGCTTCGCATTCAGGACGTTCTCTGGCTATAATTATCCTCTTGGGTGCAAAGGCTGCGCCTGGATTGAATTTGAGGTAGGACGGATGAATCCCATAGCGAATCAAGATCCTGAATTGTGGCAGGCTATTTGTGATGAAGAGAATCGTCAGGAATCGACACTGGAACTTATTGCCAGTGAGAATCACGTTTCACCGGCGGTCCTGGCCGCGGCGGCCACACCATTGACGAATAAATATGCTGAAGGCTATCCCGGCAAACGATATTATGGCGGCTGCCAGTACATGGATGTCGTTGAGAATCTGGCTCGGGATCGCGCTCGGCAACTTTTTGGATGCGATCATGTCAATGTGCAGCCGCACTCGGGTTCGCAGGCCAATCAGGCGGTATTTCTTGCGGCCATTAGTCCGGGCGACACCATTATGGGGTTGCATCTGGATCATGGTGGGCATCTCACGCATGGTAAATCGGTGAATCTTTCCGGCAAATGGTTCAAAGCGGTTCATTACACGCTGAATCCCAAAACCGAACGCATTGATCTGGCGGAAGTCCGAAAATTGGCTCATGAACATAAGCCCAAACTGATTATCACCGGTGCCAGTGCGTATCCCCGCGTATGGGATTTTGCGGGCTTTGCGGAAATTGCCCATGAGGTGGGGGCGGTGCAGATGGCAGATATGGCGCATTTCGCCGGACTTGTGGCCACCGGCCTGCATCCCTCGCCCGTGCCATACGCGGAGTTCGTCACCACCACCACGCACAAAACTCTGCGTGGCCCGCGCTCCGGCATGGTTTTATGCCAGGCTCTGTGGGCAAAAAAACTCGATTCCGCTGTTTTTCCCGGTCTGCAGGGCGGTCCGTTGATGCACATTATTGCGGCCAAAGCGGTAGCCTTTGCTGAAGCGCTGCGACCGGAATTCAAACTGTATTGTCAGCAGATCATTAAAAACGCCCAGGTGCTGGCGGAGGAATTAACCCGCCGCGGTTATCGCCTGGTATCCGGTGGCACGGACAACCATTTAATGCTCATCGACCTGCGTGCCAAGGACGCTAATTTAACCGGTGCGATGGCGGAACAGTGGTTGCAGACCGCGGGAATGATTGTCAATAAAAACATGGTTCCATTTGATACCCGCAAAGCCATGGAAACTTCCGGCATTCGTGTGGGCACGCCGGCCTTAACCACCCGCGGCCTCAAAGAGCCGGAGATGAAACTGGTGGCTCAGTGGTTCGATCGCGCCGCGTCCAGCGCTGGTGATGAAAAAACGCTGCTTCGAATTCGCGGCGAGGTTTCTGACTTTACCCGGCAGTATCCGTTGCCGCATCTGGAATGCCGCGTACCGGCTTCCCAACAAGTGCGGGAACAAACTGCGGCGGCAGCGCGATAGTCCGGCTGGAGAGTATTCATGGATCATGAGGTTTTAATTCTTCAACACGCGGCTTGCGAACACGCGGGTAATATCGCCGCCGCGCTGCAATGTGCGAATCGCCGCAGCGCCACTATTGAATTATTCGCCGGCCAGAACGTCCCGGAGACCATGGATTCATATTCGGCGTTGGTGATAATGGGCGGTCCTATGGGCGTTTATGAGGAGGCCCAATATCCCTTTATACGTGATGAACTGCGGTTAATAGAACAGACACTCAAACAGAATAAACCCATTCTTGGCATTTGCCTTGGCAGTCAACTGCTCGCGGCGGCGCTGGGGGCCAAGGTGTATCCGGGGCCGAAGAAGGAAATCGGCTGGTATCTGGTATCCAGGTTGCCTGCTGCCAAAGGCGATGCTCTCGCCGTGGGGCTGCCGGAGTCCTTTATGGCGATGCACTGGCATGGTGATGTGTTTGATGTTCCCGCGGGTTCTGTACCACTGTTGCGGTCTGATCTGACGGCCTGTCAGGCTTTTCGCTTTGATCGCAATGCCTATGGTTTTCTCTGCCACCTGGAACTGAGTTTACCCCAGATGGACCGGATGATTCAGGCCTTCCCGGAGGAACTTCATCAGGCGGGCATAACCGGCTCTGAAATCCTGCAAGGGTGGCCCCTGCATGGTGCGGCGCTGGAGCGGCTGGGGGGCGAAGTATTTTCACGTTGGACGGCGCTGGTGAAATAACCCGGTTTACAGTACCTCTTTATATCTTCAGGAGTTGGCCATTGCATGATCGCCTGACCGTTGAATTTGCCTGGCTTCCACATGGTCGAGGATTGGAACTTCCAGAGTATCAAACCCCGCACAGCGCCGGCATGGATTTACAGGCGGCGGTGATGGCACCGCTGGCCCTTGCGCCCTTGCAGAGAGTATTGGTGCCCTGCGGTTTTGTCATAGCCATTCCCGATGGCTATGAAGCACAAATCCGACCCCGATCCGGCTTGGCCCTGAAGAACGGTATTACCCTGCCCAATGCTCCCGGTACTATTGACGCGGATTACCGCGGAGAGCTTAAAATCATCATGATTAACCTCGGTTCAGAACCCTTTGTCATTACTCGCGGCATGCGCATTGCGCAGCTGGTTATCGCCCCGGTCACCCGCGCCGCATGGAAGACTGTGGATTCCCCGGAGCATCTCTCCACTACCGCGCGCGGCACCGGCGGCTTCGGCAGCACCGGGCATTAGGCCGCCGAACGAACTATCGCGGCGCTTGAAGGCTCATAAACTTCCGGTGTTGGCCCCATCAGGAAGGTGCGGGAGCCGAAGACGGAACCTGGACTTTTAAAAAATTTGTCAGCAGCGTGTAGCCATCCGGAGTGAGAAAACTTTCGGGATGGAATTGCACCCCGTACAAAGGCCAATGTTTGTGCTGTATCGCCATAATTTCATTTTCATCAGTCCAGGCGGTGACCATAAAATCGTCCGGTAAAGTACCGGGGCGAATGACCAGACTATGATACCGCGCGGCATCAAACGGATTGGGCAAGCCGGCAAAAATTCCCTGATTATTATGATGAATCGGTGAGGTTTTGCCGTGCATCAACCGATAGTTGCGTTCCACTACCGCACCAAAGGTGTGACCAATGCACTGATGTCCCAGGCAGACGCCCAGGATGGGCAGGCGTGGGGCAAAATGTTTCAGAACATCATTGCTGATGCCGGCTTCGCGCGGGGTACAGGGTCCGGGAGAAATAATGATTTTTTCCGGTTGCAATTCCACAATATGTTCCACGGAAATTTTGTCGTTACGAACCACTTCAATGACGCTCGTGCCGTCAATTTCACCCAGCCGTTGCACCAGGTTGTAAGTGAAAGAGTCATAATTATCAATAAGTAAAATCATCTGCTGGATAATATCGCCGGTGTGCTTTGATCTCAAAACCATACGCAATCAGGTGTTTTTGGAATACATTTTTTTATATTATAAGCAGTTATCAGAATGACACGTTATGTCCGATAAAAATGTTGTTTATTGACATAAAATCAGATTCGGCTGGTTGCGGTAAACGCCTGGAACATCATCCTATGTACCTGGTACTCTGTTCTTATAAACACTATTCGCTTTTTTGACCGATAAATAAACCCGTATGGATATACTCCCTTCCAGTTCCATGGCCGCGAATCCAATACAACAACAGACCAATTCCCAAGACTGGCGTGGTTCCAGAATAGCAGCCAGTGTCTGCGGCGCGCTGGCCGTGATACTTGGCGGCATAGTATTGATCGGCTGGGCATTTCATGTTCCGATGCTGGCGCAGGTCGGTAATGGTAAAACTCCAATGGCAATCAACACGGCCATTGGCTTTGTATTCGCCGGACTGGCATTGCTTTTTGCCGCTGTCGACAGTCGGCACAACTTATCGGCTATTCCCACGTTTTCAGGTGTTATACTCTATGCGGCTATTAACGGGACATCTTCGAAGGTTTGGAATCGCGGTGCCATCAGTGTGTTGATGGTGTCGC
>JAJZKY010000410.1 GCA_021803885.1 Planctomycetota bacterium | reverse complement strand
ATTGGATGCCCCATTGGACGTTCATACAGGTGTGCATTGGTGTGGCTACGCCAATGCGGAGCTGTATCGGCAGATTGCACCGGTCATCAGGGTATGGCTGGCGGAGCATGGGGTGAGGCCCGATTGATAAAGCCCGGCAGATTGCCAGTGACGGTTCAATTCCGGCGTATTATTCGTCCACTTCCACGGGCAGGCCATGGCCTGGTTTGTGGGAAAAAATGATCCAGTACGTGACGGGTATCACGAAAAGTGTAAATGCGGTGGAAGCCAGCAATCCAAAAATCAGGGACCAGGCCAGACCGGAAAAAATCGGGTCGGTAAGAATGGGGATGGAAGAAAGCATGGCCGCCGCCGCGGTTAGCAGAATGGGCCGCATGCGCACCACCACGCTTTCGATAATGGCATCGTGCAGGCTCAAGCCGCGGGCCAGCGAGCGATGGATGAAGTCAATGAGGATGACCGAATTGCGGGTGACAATGCCGGCCAGTGCGATCATCCCGATCATGGCGGTGGCGGTGAAAAATATCGAATTGCGGTATCCACCCACATCGTGGGCGGCCACCACGTTTAAAATCCAGAATCCCGGCATGACTCCGGGAATAGTTAGCGGAATCGCAAGCATGATAATGAGCGGCAACACAAAAGATCCCATCTGAGCCACCAGCAAAATATAAATACCCACCATGGCTGCGGCAAAGGCGATGCCCAAATCCCGGAAAACGTTGATGGTAATGCGCCATTCACCCTCGCCAGCGAAATTGACGTGCAGGCCCGGCGGCAACTGCCAGGCAATGCCTGAGCCATCATGAAAAAAGGATCGCTGGGAAAGTGGGCGGGGGGGCTCCCGATGGATCCATCCAGCGCCGATGTGCGTCATCCCGGGAATGGCGGGCGTTGAACCATCCGGCAGCCGATCTGCCTGGATATCCAGAATGGCGTTGACGGGTGGGCGACCGGCAGTGTCCGCGTAGACATATACAATGCGACGCAGATCCTTATGGTAGATCATTTGCCCAACCCACTGGTGTTTCCATGAACCGAGCTGGGAAAGTGGAATCAAAGCGTCGTTGGAGCCTCGCGCGAAGATTTTGGACAAATCCGCCGGGCTGGAGCGGCGAGCGATGGGCAAGCGCAGGATAATTTGCAGCGGTTCGCGCTGGCGGGGGGCGTGAATGAGGCCGGCAACCTGGCCGGCCAGAGCAATTTTAAGGGTGTCGGCAATTTCCTGTGTGGTAACGCCATTGAGAGCAGCTTTGCGTTTGTCGGTTATAAAAACCATCTGCTTTTGGGGGGCCTCCACGCTGTCATCCACATCCACTACATTCGGCTCAAGCAAAAGTCGGTGGCGCAGGGTGCGGGCGGCGAGTTGCATTTCATGGTAGCTCACGCTTGGGGAACCGTGAATTTCTCCCACGATGGTATCCAGGACGGGTGGCCCGGGAGGAGCCTCCACAATTTGAATTCGGGCGTGATAGGTCCGGGCGATGGCGGTAAGCCGGCGGCGAAGGCGCAGAGCGATGGCGTGGGTTTGCATGGCGCGGACATTCTTTCCGGCTAGATCCACGCTGATCTGGGCATCATTGGGATTTTTACGAATGAAGTAATGTCGGACCATGCCGTTAAAGTCCATGGGGGCCGCAGTGCCTACATAACTGGTGATGTCGGCCACCTCGTTGACGCGCCGCAGCCGTCGCACCAGGGCCTGCGTGACGGCATCGGTGGTTTGCAACGTGGTGCCGCGGGGAGTGTGCACTACAATAAGCAGAGTGCTTTGATCGCCAAACGGTAACATTTTCAGCGGCACCATACGCAGTGCCGGCAGCGCCACGGCTGCCAGGGTAACTCCGGCCACAGCCAGGATAAACGCCCAGCGGGCGAGGCGATGATTGAGGAGCGGCGACATCAGCGGCCGAAACAGGCGGTAGCGTGCGGTGTGGATCAGGGTGCTGGTGGGCAGTGGCTGACCTTCTTGGGCCAACGCATCTTCGTGAGTGGTACGGTGGTTATGCTTTAATACATGATAGCTAAGCCATGGCGTAATGGTAACAGATACCAACAGTGACATCAGCATGGCTACCGGCACGTTAAATGCCATGGGCTGCATGTATGGCCCCATCATTCCAGTGATGAAAAACATCGGGATGAAAGAAATAATCACGGCCAGCGTGGCCACAATCACGGGCGGCAGAATTTCGGAAATAGCCCGCAGTGTTATCAGTCGGTTGGCTTTTTTTTCCAACGCAAAATGGCGGGAGATATTTTCCACATCCACGATTGGATCATCCACCAGCAGCCCCAGTGATAAAATCAAGGCAAACAGCGTGACCCGGTTGATGGTAAAACCCAGCATCAAATTGCACGCCAAGGTCAGGCCGAACACTACCGGAATGGCGGCGGCGACCACCATTGCCTCCCGCCAACCCAGCCCGATGGTCAGCAGAACCACGACGATCATAATGGCCGCCAGCAGCCCCTCCACCAGGCCGTTGATCTTTTCACTGGCGGACAATCCACTGTTGCGTGTCACCACCATTTGAATGTCGGAAGGCACAATAGTGCGGGATAGTTTTTTTGCTTGAGCAATAACATCGTTGGCCACCCAAACAGCGTTGCTGCCGGCTTTTTTGGCGATGGCAATGGTCACGGCTGGACAGGCCGGCGCGTTGGCGCGGTGCTGGCCTGAGCGGTTTAGGCTGGTTCCGGGAAAACCAAAGGGTTCATGAACATTGGCGGCCATGCCCCACTGATGCCACACATAGGAATGTATCTCCGCCGGACCATCCACAATTCGGGCCACGTTTCGCAAATAGACGGGGCCCTGATGGCGCACAGCCACCACAAGTCGGCCCAATTGCCTGGCGTGGGCCAAGGCGGTACCCGCCAGCACGCGAACCTGCATGTTGTTGCGCTTGTAACTGCCCGCCATTCGGGTGATATCCGCGGCCTGAATGTCACGATCAATGCCCAGGGGCGTGAGATGATAGGCCCGCAGCGTCGCAGGGTTTAGATAGGCATAGATGACTCGAGGGCGTCCGCCAATCACGTAGCTGCGCGAGATATCGGGAAGGGCCGCAAGGCGGCTGGAAAGCTCCACCGCAGTTTGTCTTAGGGCTACGGGCGATGCGCTGGAACTGGTCAGCGTCAGCGTAACAATGGGCACATCATTGATGGTTTCCGGCTTGATGACCCAGCCGGTGACGCCGGCTGGAACCAGGCTAAGATGGCCCTGAATTTTGCGGTAGACTTTCACCAGGCTACGCTGCACATCCTGGCCCACAAAAAAGCGTGCGGTGACCATGCTTTGACCGCGACTGCTGGTCGAATATACGTATTCGACGCCATGAATCTGATAAAGCAGTTGCTCCAGGGGTGTGGTAACCAGTTGTTCCACGCTTTTAGCGGAATGGCCGGGAAAATTCACGTACACATCCACCATCGGGACCAGTATTTGCGGGTCCTTTTCCTTGGGGGTGATCAGCAGAGCCGCAATTCCCATGAGAGTGGCCAGCAAAATGAGCACAATGGACAGGTTGGAGCGTAAAAACACGCGCACCAGCCTCTCCAACATGGAGAACTCTTGTACCTCCGGTTTTACCGCGTCACTCATCGCCTCGCTCCCGGCGCGGTGATCTGTGTACCTGGTGGGATGACGACGCGCTGGCCGGCGCGAAGTCCGGACAAAATTTCCCGCCAACAGCCTAAACGCCGTCCAGGCTGCACTACCTGCCGAATGACGCGATTTCCCCGCAGAAGATGCACGAGGGCCAACTGGCCTACGTACGTAATAGCGTCCGTGGGGATCACCAGTGGATGCTCGGCGCCCATCGGCACCAGAATGGTTCCGTACATGCCGGGCCATACGCCCGAGGAGAAGGATGCTGTAGCCTTGACGATAAAGGTGCGGCTCTGGGACTGCACGCTTGGCACAATCTGTCGCACGTGAGCGTTAAGGGACACCTTCAAACCGTTCAGGTGGAGAGTCAACATTTCGCCTGGATGCAATTGCGCCGCCAGCGATTCCGGCACTGCCGCGGCCAATTGCAGACGCTGCGGTTTATAAACTCGAGCCAGCGCCGTGCCGGGGAGCACAGTGTCGCCGACGCTGACCATCTTGCGTCGCACAATGCCGCCCAGTGGAGAATGGATGGTTGCGTAGGCCAGCAAAACTTTGGCGGATTGCCTGGCGGCTAAGGCTCGGGCCACATTGGCCTGGGCTGTCGTGACGGCGGTGTCGGCCACATCCATGGCCGCTCGAGTCACATCTCCGGTACTCAGCAGGGTTTTATCCCGCCTTTGATCGATCAGCGCCTGACGCAGTTGGGCACGAGCTAAACTCACGGATGCCATCGCTTGAGTCACCTGGGCCTTCAGATCGGCGTCGTTCAACCGTACAATGACCTGACCCTTTTTCACGGCAGCGCCGACTTCCAGATCGCTCCAGACCACACGACCCACGATTCGTGAGGCGATGGTCACTGGGTGAATGGCGCGGATGGTTCCCGGCGCGGAGATGGTGCGAGTTAAAGTGAGCCTTCGAACGGCGATGGTTGGCGGTGGAATTGCCAAAGGAGCGCCTCTCACGCTTGATCCGGGCGGAATCGTTTTTCGAAAAGTCCCGACAATCCACAGAATGAGGACCGCCGCTACCACCATCATCAGGAGCATCGCAACGCGGATAGAGCGTTTCAGCCAGGTTTGGAGTTTTGAACTATATGATGGCATGGCGCGGACTCCTGAAACTTCCAGATATACGAAGTTATAAGCTTAGGCTGCCACCCGCACAATCCGGCCCAGCGGATGGCTTGAGCCATGGCGTGGAGCCGCCAGCCCGTCAATCGGTCCGTTCGGGGCGGAGGTTGCAGGCTACTGGACGCATTTACGGATTTGTTGTTGGAGCTTGGCGCAGCCGCCGAACGACCATTTCTGCCGGACAAAATCCGGTAAAAGCGGACTGAATTAAATTGATCCCGACCAGCACCGTCAGAATCAGCCACCAGTGGCTGGCCAACAGGGTCAAAGCGACACTCAAAAGGACCACCGAGCCGGCAATCACGCGAATAATATTTTCCACAGTCATTTTCAACACTCCTTAAATTTCCATGGGACATCGCGGACCATGGTGATGGCGGCCGCGAATGACGCTGGACATCACAGTCGCAT
>JAJZKY010000409.1 GCA_021803885.1 Planctomycetota bacterium | reverse complement strand
TAAAGCGGCCGAGTGACGTGCTCAAAGCTGAGGCGACGCATGTTTGGGCATGTAGGGCCTGGGGTGTCCGCATTTAGAATCCGGCGCGCATACGGCGCAAATGCCACCCGAAAGTGCGAGGGAGATTTCACGAATACCAGAGCAGCTTCTTCAAGGCGTAAACCAAAAGCGGTATAGATTCCCGTATCCCACTCTATCGCCGGCAGAGAACGCAGTACCAGGCGAATATCACCAATTGACACCACTGCAGTAAGCCCCTGCTCCATTCGACTTCCCTGAGCGCCAGCCCCTAGCATCACGAACGATCCGTCGCTGATTGTGTGTACCCGGCAGACGACGCGCAGGGGCTCGCCGTCGTTACGCGACACTTTGTGTCCGACTTCCAAGGCTATGGTCGTACCCACGCCAGACGCTGCGCATGCCGCGGCCGCCTCAGCGTCACAAAGTGTCAAATAGCTCAGGCGGTTCGCCCGGTCACTTCCAGTAGTGAGCAGCGCCTTAAGAACGCTTACATTATCGGCGGCCGATCCGCCGCTTGGCGCGTCTCCCGAGTCGGCAACTACGGTGGTGCCGTCATTTTCCAACCCAGTCCGAATGGCGTCTTCTAGGCTAATAAGATCTGGATCAAACTCTTCGCGACACTCCCATACGAGTGATGCAAGACGATCAGCCGCTCGTTGAGCGACTGCGGTATCTCCATCCGCGCAAACAAGAACTGAGAACCCGAGATCCGGAATATCCAGCCACGGTTGCACCGGGAATAATGAGGCATGCACAATTTCCCCAGCCGCTTCCATCTGTCGCGCGACAGCCAAGATCCTCCGCAGAGGCTCCTCTCCAGTACGTGCCTTTGTAGGGCTGACGATCAGCGGTAGCTTAGTGAGTGCCATACGGGGGCGAACCCTATATCGAAGTGTCTCTAGCAAAGTATCAGCGGCACGTACTCCGGTCTCATACATGTCAATGTGAGGATACTCGCGGTACCCGACATAAAACACATTCGGCTGCAGCATACGCGGGGTAATATGGCCATGTAAATCGAGGGTTACGCCGATCGGAGTTCCAGGCGGCAATATATGGGCAACTCGAGCAACGATCTCTGATTCAGCGTCTGGCTCGTCGTCAATGCACATCGCACCGTGCAGAGCGAGTAGTACGGCATCCAGCGGACGAGCAGCCACTAGACGTGCTTCCAGGTCTTTCATAATGCTCTCAAATGCCGGGCGGGTTACTGGACCTCCAGACCAAGCGCTCGCAGCGACAAGAGGGACGGGTTCTATCTCGGCGCGCACCAAGGCATCAAGAAATCCAGAAACCTCCACGCGAGAATTGCGAAACGCGGCGAATAGCTCGTCGCCCCGTAGTAAATAGACGGATTTGAAAGTCTCTAGGGTGCTCGGTTTGGGAGAGAACGTATTACTCTCCTGGGAGAACTGACCGACAGCGATACGCATAAGGTTTTCGGGCTCCAGGGAAATTTAAGTTTTCGGCGCTAGGGGGATCAGCCTCTCAGTGGCCGAAATCTCTGATCCAGCCACTCCCCAGGAACTAGTCGTGCCTGGCGTGCATACTCCTCCTCCGCGCAATCCTCCGGCGAAAGATCCGGCGCGAATCCGTCTTGCGGGAGAAAGCCTAGCGCCTTCTGCGTATGCGTTAGGTCCCAAGGACTCCCAGGATTGTTTGACACGAGGTTTACGATCGCGAACAGCACGTCCGGAACGTTGATCGCAGCGCGTACGCCGTCAACAAAGTCTCTATTAGATAACCACATCTGCTGTCCCCAGAGGCCAATCCCCATCCCTGCATGCGGAACGTTCTCCGCCGGTTGGATGTTGCCGATCCGAAGGCCAATAAAGGAGATACCAGTTTCGGATGAGAACGCTCGTCCCGCCTCCTCGCAAAGCAGCTTGCTAATGGCATATGGATTGAGAGGCGCCGGTGGCATTTCAGTCGTGATTCGCGTGTTCCGAAATCGGTAGCCCGCCATTACCTGGTTGCTGCTAGCAAAGACGACGCGTCGGACCCTAAACCGACTCGCAGCCCGCAAGACGTTAAAGGTCGTCACTATGTTTCCGCGCCTAGCAGCGGCCCACGATGCGGTGGGCCGCGGTTCGCCGGCGGAGTGGAGTATGGTGTCTGCACCGTCAAACAACCGAGCCCAATGATCTTCGTAAGTGCTCAAATCCGCGGCAATGCAGTTGCCCCTGCTCTGTAAATCAAGACAGCGAAGCGTATGCTCTCTGTGGAGAGCGGCTGCTAACTTCCCGCCCAGGTTTCCGTTCGCACCAGTGATAACGAGAATCGTCATGTGAGGTCCTTCAGAGCGAGCCTCACGGCCTCGAGGGTCTTCTCAATATCTTTCTCGGTGTGTGTCGTAGAGAGGAACCATGTGCCCCGGGAGGTTGTTCTGACGCGTTGGTTCAGAAGTGCGCGTAGAAATGCGCTCAATCGGCCGTGGTCGGCTCGCATGTAACTCGCGTAGTCGTCGATGGGATGACTCGCGAAGCAAGTGTGAAATGCAGTGGGCAATCCGCTCACCTGCAAGTCGATGCCTTGTTGCCGGGCCGCCTGGGTGATGCCTTGCATCAGTGTCCAGCCGTGTCTATTCATTTTCTTGTAGGTCGCGTTATCGGGAGCGGAGAGTTCATTAAGGGTAGCAAGCGCCGCCGAGATGCTCGGGATATTAGCGTTATAAGTGCCGGAGTGATTTACCCGCCCTGAGGCGAACAACTCCATGATGTCGCGGCGACCCGCGAGCGCTGATACCGGGAAGCCCGCTCCAAGCGCCTTAGCGAAGATAGAGAGGTCCGGCTTCACGCCGAAGAGTTCCTGAGCTCCCCCAAGCGACACCCGGAATCCGGTGATCACCTCATCGAATATCAGAATTACGCCGTGCTCCGTTGACACACGCCGAAGATGCTGCAGGTAGCCTTCTTTCGGCAGGATACCGCCCGTGTTGAACATTATCGGTTCGGTAATAATTGCTGCGATGTTGTCGGCATTTGTGCTCACGTAGCGCTCGATTGCCCCAAAATCGTTCCAAGGTAAGACATCCATATCGACCGAGGCATGCGGAGATTGGCCTGCGGATTGCAAATGGCGGGCCCGCGGTATAGGGCTTTCGGCAGTTGCGGCAGGTCCACTGACATTTAAAAAGACATTGTCGAGCCAGCCATGATAATGACCCTCGAACTTAATGACTTTCGCCCGACCGGTATATGCACGCGCTACTCGAATTGCCGCTTGCACCATCTCCGAGCCAGTCAGTCCGAATCTCACCATTTCCGCCGAACTGACGCAGCTACTTAGCTTTTCGGCGAGTCTCAGCTCGAGTAGATGTTGCCCCGCAAACAGCTGACCCATGGCGAGTGTGCGTGCGACTTCGTTCACGACTGCCGGCGGTGCATGACCCAGGATATTTGGTCCCATGCCCAGTGCGTAATCCAAGTAGACGTTGCCGTCAATATCGGTGAGATACGGCCCCTCGCCAGCGCGAAAGCATAGGGGTATGCCGCGTAGCCGTACGTTACTGTTTACTCCCCCTGCAATGCGTGTTTTTGCTAGTTCATGGTGCCTCTCAGACTGAGAGACCGTTAGCTCGCTTGATCGCTGCTCATTTGTTGACACAGTGACGTTCTCTTCATTTAAAGGTGCATTACCTTGGAGCCTCTGAGTTACCTTGGAGCCTCCGAGTGTCCTCCAAACGGTCCAGATTCCGTCTGATGGGACTAAGTATCTCACAAATCTGCTGGTTTGCTAAAGGTCTATCGCGTCTGACGCGCTTCTTTGGACGCAACTGTGAATAGAGCGGGCGGTATCGGTCTGAGGGTGGCTTGGGGTCGCCTTTGGGCCGCCTGGCGAACGCATGAACTCAGACACAGCATAGTGGAGCCTGACAAGGCGCTAATTTACCCCAAATTTCCGGGCAAGATTACGTAAGATTTAGGCGATTTTCAGAGAAGTTAAGGACGGCGTCATAAGTAATGCCGTATATTGATACAATCGCACCGTCTTTTTTTCTGCGAGAGGATTGATGCGCAAGCTGCAGGTTGAGGATACCGAAGTGATGAGGATCGCCATCCAGCAGGAGATCTGGCGGAGCGAAGAGTCCCGCTACGATCATCGGCTGCATGGGTTGTTGCTGGTGGCGGCAGGTCAGTCCTGCCGGCAGGTGGCGGAGCTGTTCGGGGAGGACAGCACCACGGTCCAGCGCTGGATCCACCGCTTTGAGCAAGGCGGACTGGACGCTCTGCGAGACAGGGAGAGAGCCGGTCGTCCCCGCACGGTCAATGCAACACAGTGGCGCAAGGTCCAGGCCGATCTGCGCAAGACGCCGCGGGACTTCGGCCTGGACGCCACGCTTTGGGACGGGCCGGTGCTTTGCGAGCATTTGAAACGCCGGTATGGCGTGGATCTGGGTGTGCGGCAATGCCAAAGATTATTTCGCCAGATGGGCTTTCGGTTTCGCAAGCCCCGCCCCGAAGTCGCTCAGACCGATCCGCTCAAAGTGGCGGCGGTAAAAAAGACTGCGCCGTCTGGCTCGAACGGCTGATGTGGCGCTGTATAGCCTGGTCGAATGCCATTTCCAGCAACACGGGACGAGCTGCGGCATGTGAGTGCCGCGAGAGGACGAGGATCCCGTCCGTTTGCAGGCGCCCACGCGCAAATCCATCGCGTGCTCTGCGCGTGCTTTGGCGTGGTCAATCTGCGCACCAGTAAGTTCATTCGGCAGATCTGCTCCGTGTTCAGCGCCCAGACGTTTCGACGCCTTCTCAAACGCATGCTGCGCCACCGACGAGGCCGGGGTCGCATGATGATGGTGCTCGACAGCGCCCACTATCATCAAGCGGTACTGCCGAGGCTCTGCCTGGGCCAGCACGCCAAGCATCTCTGACTACTGTTCCTGCTGCCCTACAGCCCCCAGCTCGCCTCAAAAGAGCGGGTCTGGAAGCTTGCTCGGCGCGTGGCGACCCACAATCGCTACTTCCCGACACTCGGGGACGTCGTGAAGGCTGTCAACGCTTGCTTCGATCGCTGGCGTCGACAGAACCGGGTGCTGCGAATGCGCTGCTGCAGTACTTAAGACGCTATCGTTAGATTGTTTCGGCTATGACGGCAAGCGCTTCCCTTAACCCCTTAGCATTCTCTTTTGAGGCGAGCTG
>JAJZKY010000408.1 GCA_021803885.1 Planctomycetota bacterium | reverse complement strand
CACCACTTCATAGCCATGCTCAAGCAGGACTTCCGCGGTGATCGCGCCAATATAACCGGCGCCGCCGGTGACGAGTATGGACATGGAATTTACCTGTCTTCAGATTAACGTGAGTCTGACGATGCACCAATGGCCCTGCCGGCAAAAGACTATATAATTGCAGACAATTCCTGCGGCGGAAACCGTCATGATCATCCTTCCGGCCATTTTTATTTTGACGACAGTGGCCGCAGGCTTCGCCTGGATGCGCGAACTGCGCCATCGCCAGAAACTTGAGCTGGACCGTACCCGGATCGAGACCGAGTTGGCAGCCGCGGCCCGGGCTCAGGCAGCGGCGCTGGCGGCCGCGGAGCAGAGCAAGCAGGAAGCCCTGGCCGCGGCGCGCGAGCAATTGGAAAGCATGCGCGCGCAATATGAAGCCCGGCTGGCCGCGCAGGCAACTGATGAGACGAGCTTGCGCACGCTGTTGCAATCCCTGCTGCCGGAAGCGACCCAGCCGGCTCTGGCCGGCGCCGCGCAACAGCTCAATGAAAATGCCCAGGGAGCGCTCAAACTGCTCGAACAGCGCATGCTCGGCGAAGTGGGCAAAAGCAATACCTCGCTGCAAACCTCGCTGGCACAGATGCAGCAGCAGTTGCAGCAGTATCAGCAGCGCATCCAGGAACTTGAAATCGAACGCGGTAAAAGCGGCGAGCGGCTGGAACAGCAGATCGCCGGCTTGACCTCGATCGGGGCCAATATGAGCCAGGAAGCGCGGCGGCTGAAAGAAGCTCTGCAGTCGGGCAGCGGCGTGCGTGGACGCTGGGGCGAGGCGGTGCTGAAAAATATTTTCGATAGCTGCGGGCTGACTCAGGACCGTGATTATTTGCTGCAGTCCACCATCAGCGACGACGATGGCCGGCTGCGTCCCGATGCCATCGTCAATTTGCCTTCTGGCTCACGCCTGATCATTGACGCCAAAGCCAGCCTGGTATTTTTTGATCAGGGTCTGCAGGAAACCGAAGAGGCCGCGCGCCAGGCGCGCTACCGTGAACTGGCCCGCACGCTGCGGGAGCGAGCCAAACAACTGGCCGGCAAAGAATACGCCCGCAATCTCGAAAACAGCGTGCCTTGCGTCGTCATGTTCGTGCCCAGCGAAGCCGCCTTCCGCGCCGCGCTTGATGCCGACCCCGGCCTGTTTCTCTATGGCAACGATCTGCGGCCCATGATTCTGCTGGCCAGTCCCACGACCTTATTCCCCCTGATCAGCGTCATCGCGCAAGGCTGGAAGCAATATCAGATTGAAAGCCGTTCAGCGGAATTAAATCGCGAATTGCAGGAGTTTATCAAGCGGCTGAAAACGTTTCTGGGCCATATCGGTAAAATCGGGCGTGGCCTGGAATCAGCCGTCAACGCCTATGATGCCGCGGAACGGTCCTATCAGCGCATGCTCACGCCCCAGATGGACCGACTGCAAAGTCTGAACCGCGACTTTGAACAAGTGCCGGAACTGGAACCCATCCAGGCGCCCCGGCTGCTCGTCACCACCAATGCGGATTCCGCGGATGCCGGCCCGCCCGCGGACGCGGCGGCCAAATCCGCTACTGTACGGTGAGCGATTCCTCCGGACCGGCGAAGGCTGATTGCCAGGGTCGGCGCGAAGCCTGCCGGTAATGCCGCATCTGGCGGCACCAGCCGAGAAAGCGCAAAAACTGCCCGCCCTCGTGCCAGAGAAAACTCCAGAAAAAAATGAACCCGATCTCTTCCGCCGGCTTCCCGCTGTACGTTTCAATCCGCCAGCGAAGATACGGACTGCGCCAGGGTCGAAAGCGGTGCCGGCGCGGCGCTAGCCAGAGATATTGCAGAATCGCACGCATGGCTTCAGGCCGCTAGAGCCTGCATTCAGCGTAGCACCAAAGGTAAACTGTTATTTATTGTGAACTGTCGCAGTCTGGTCATTCCGTTGATGGGGGTAATCTTGTGCGGCCAGGCTGGCGTCCGCGCCGCCGCGATTCCGCAAAAATCGGCTGCGGCGATCTCACGGAAGGCTTTTTTTCATCGTTTGCGCCAGGTAGTCCGCGCCGCGCGCTGGGACACCGCCTACGGCATGATCGCCGCCCGCTGCCGGCGTGCGCCTCAGGATGCGCTGCTGCGCGCGGCCCGGCAAATACTTGCGCGGCGCGATCTCGCCTGGCATCTGCAACAAGGCCAGGCACTGCGCCGGGCCGGACATCGCTGGCGGGCGGCATTGCAGTTTCGCGAGGCGCTGGCGGTGGATCCGCAAAGCCGCACTGCCCGGGCCGCCTTGCAAGCCGCCATGCCGGCAGCTTTTCGGATGACGCCCTTGCCTGGCCGCTGGCTGCCCTTATGGGTGCGTAACGCGCGTGCGCCGGTGCGGCTGGAATTTTCGGTGCGGCGGCATAATTTTCATTTTTATGGCCCCGCCTGGACGTTATTGCACCAGGTCGCCGCGGCTTATGGCTTGCGCGCCACCTTGGATCGCAATACCCCGAATCCTCCGGTGCGCTTCTATCTGGGCCAGGCGCGGTTTGGCCAGGCCATGTTGGCCCTGCGCGATCAATTGGGCATTGCCTGGACCGCCCTCAGCCGTCATGTTATCTACTTTGGCCCGCTCGGCAATGCGGCGCATTTTACTCCCTTGGCTGAACGCACGCTCTATCTGCGCCAGGTGCGTAATGCGCGGCAAATCGCCCAGGTCGGCCACCTGTTGGGCCTGAACAGCCTGCAATATAATCCCGCCGTCAATGCCCTCACCCTGCGTGGCGCGCCGCTGCAGCTTGATGCCGCCGAACTGGCGCTGGCCGGCCTCAGCCGGCGCCGGCCCGAGGCTTTGCTCCAGGTGCGCATCCTCGAGATCACCCATAGCCAGGCTGTGCAGTTGGGCATGCAGCCGCCAGGCCAGTTTCAGGTCTTCAGCCTCGGACCTCTGCTGGCGCAACTGGGAAAATCGGGCAATCTGCAGAGCCTGTTGCAGCAGTTGCTGGCCTCGGGCGGACTGAATAATTTATCCAGCGGCTCGCAAATCGCGGCCGAGTTGCAGCAACTCGAACAGCAATTGCAGCCGCTGCTGCAAACTCCTTTTGCCCTGTTTGGCGGCGGCGCCACGCTCATGGCCCTGACTTTGCCGCCGGTGCATGGTTCTTTTGCCCGCCAGGGTTCGCGCGCCAACGATCTCGAAGATGCCTGGCTGCGCGTCTCCTCCGGCCAAAAGGCCATGATGCGCATCGGCGAACGCTACCCCATACTCAATGCCACTTTTTCGCCGATTTATCTGAACTCCGCCGTTTCCAATGTTTTGTCCAATGGCAGCTATATTCCGCCGGTGCCGTCGTTCACCTATATCAATCTTGGGGTGAATTTAAAAATGCAGGCCTGGGTGGAGGGCGGTGAAAACGGCGCGGGTCGAATTTATCTGCATTTCAATGGACACGTGCGGACGCTGACCGGCGCTTCCGTCAACAATATTCCCATCCTCAATGATCGCGTGCTCTCCACCGGCATCAGCCTGCGCAATGGCGAGCCGGTGCTGGTCGGCGGCTTGCTCGATCAACAGGTCAGCCAACAACTGCAGGGTACGCCGGGATGGGCGACGCTGCCCGGCTTGGGCATCTTCGCTTCGCAAACACAAAGCTCTTTGAGCCAGGACCGTTTTGTGGTGGAAATTACGCCGCATATTCTCAGCGCCGGCCCTCATTCTCCGCCCGCCGTGGTGCTGCCACCCGGCACAGCCAGTGCAAGCGCGAGCGGCAGTTTCTATATTCCCGCCGCGCCTCATCCGGCTCCTCCCCCTCCGCATCCGCCGTTACCGAACCAACCCTACGGCAATATGCGGCTGCCCGCCAACTCATAATTTTCAATGCGTCAAATTCAGTTTGAAATTTGATTTGAGCTTTTGATAGCCGTACCAAACTGGTTACCCGGAAGTAAAATTTTCATGAAAACCCTGCTGCTTTTGCGCCGGAGATGAGTACAATCGGATTACATCGCCTGCTTTGGCAGGCGTGAGCTAAGCTTTGCGCCAGCAGAACGGGACTGCATCGAATCATAAGTACTCGCACCACTACGAGCACGAAATGGATCCGAAATCTCGCACTTCATCCCCAACCCAGGCCATCCGGCTGCTTGCGATCTGCCTTTTGGCCAGCCTCAGCTTCTATGGCGCCAGGCGAACCGGCAGACGAAAGCTGGCGCATTCGGAAAGCCGCGCCGCCGTTCTGCATCGCCGCGCACACGAACGTTATCTGGCCCACCAGCGTTATCTCGCCCACGAACGGTACCTGGCCCATGAGCGCTACCTGGCGCACATCCGTTACCTGCGCCGGATTGCACAAGCGCGGGCGCGGCATGCCGCATGGCTGCGGCGCATCCGCATGGAACGCACCGGCTATTTGTACGACGGCCAGGTTTGGGACACCAATCCGGTGCATCCCGGCTTATCGGCCGGCGATATCACCGCCGGAGAAGACCCGGTAGTGCGGGCCGCCGCGGAGCGCGCCCTCGGCGACCGCAACGGCACCGCGGTTGTCGTGGATCCCCAGACCGGCCGCATTCTGGCCATGGTGAATCAGAAGCTGGCGCTGTCGTCGCAATACATACCGTGCTCCACCACTAAACTGGCGGTTTCGGTGGCCGCGCTCAACAGCGGAATCGTCAACGAAAATACTCCGGTCGAAATTGCGCCCGGCCGCTATGTCAACATGACCGAAGCGCTGGCCTATTCGATCAATGCCTATTTTGAGGCGCTGGGCCGGCGCATGGGCTTTGCCACCGTCAGCTATTATGAAAAACTGCTTGGACTGGGCCATAAAGTTGGCTACCGGATCGCGGGCGAATCCCCGGGCATTTATCCCACTGCGCCCGGCCGCGGTGGAGTAGCCAAGTTGTGCAGCTTTGGCCAGGGCATTCATATTACCCCCCTGCAGTTGGCCTCACTGGTTTCCACCATCGCCAACGGCGGCACGATTTATTATCTGCAGCACCCGACCACCCCGGCCCAGGTTGCGGACTTCACCCCGCGCGTTCGCCTGCGGCTGCATATTCGCCACATCACGCCGGAAATTGAAGACGGCATGATGGGCGCGGTGCGCTATGGCACCGCGCGCGGCGCCTGGCTCCCGGGACAAAATATTTTAGGTAAAACTGGCACCCGACCACCCCGGCCCT
>JAJZKY010000407.1 GCA_021803885.1 Planctomycetota bacterium | reverse complement strand
GAGGATGAGCGATGAAAGAGCAGTATCAGGCAAGCATGTTGCGCATTCATTTTGGCGAAGCTGACAAATGGCACGCAACGCCGCTTTACCAGGTCATCCTCGCCAAATGCCAGGAGCTGGGCATGGCCGGAGCCATCGTCTTCAGGGGCATTGAGGGCTATGGAACCAGCACCCGCATCCGGCATGCGAACCACTGGAAGCTTTCAAAAGATGCGCCCATCATGTTGAGCATCGTCGATAAGGAAGAACAGATCACAAAGCTCATTCCCCATCTGGACGAAATGATCGAGGAGGGTCTGATTGCGATGTCACGCGTCGAGGTGATTCGCTACTCACGAGCAGCCGGGAACGGACAGGAGACCACTTCAGGGAAAGCGTAGTGCTCGCTGATTTGAGAGTTCGTGCAATGGGTGAATCGCTGCAAGATTTCGTCGGCCCTGTCCCGGAGACACCTGCGGCACTGGATGGCACCTCCCGTCTTTTGCGACTTGCTGATTTGGCTCGGGAGCTTGGATCTGCGCCGGTCGCCGAGGAGGCGCGTGAGCTGGCGGGGCGGATCGCCGAAGGGCGCTTTTACGCAGCTTGCGTCGGCCAGTTTAAGCGAGGCAAATCCACGCTTCTGAACGCTCTCGTCGGCTATGAAGTGGTCCCAACCGGGTTTATTCCAGTCACCGCGGTGCCTACCGTGATTCGCTTCGGCGACAAACTTCAGGCGCGTGTGCGCATGCGGAACGGATTGTGGCGTGAGGTTGTGATTTCCGAGTTGCAGGAATACGTCACCGAAGAACGAAACCCCGAAAATCAAAAGGGCGTGGACGGCGCAGAGGTGTTCGTGCCCAGCCCGTTGTTGTCCTCCGGCATGTGCTTTGTGGATACGCCTGGGTTGGGTTCGGTCTTCACCGGAAACTCCGCCACCACGCAGGCGTTTATTCCACACATCGATGCGGCATTGGTGGTGGTAGGAGCTGATCCGCCGATTGCGGGCGAGGAGTTAGCGCTGGTAGAAGCAGTCGGCAAACAAGTTCAGGATCTAATTCTGGTCATCAACAAAGCCGACCGCACCAGCGATGCGGAGCGTGAAGCCGCGGTGAAATTCACGCGCGACGTGCTGGAAAAGCGGCTGCAGCGCCCCATCGGTGAGGTGTTTGAGGTGAGCGCCAGCGAACGGATGGCAGGCTGCGGCCCGTTACGGGACTGGGAAAAACTCCTGGCGAGCCTGCATCACCTTGTCGAAGACTCCGGCAGAAGCCTTGTGCGTGCCGCTTGCGACCGAGGAGTGCAACGCCTAAGGGAGCAGTTATTGGCGATCATCAACGAGGATCGGGATGCGCTTCTGCGGCCCATTGAAGAATCTGAACGGCGCATCCAGCTCATGAAGGAAACCATCAGCGAGGCCGAGCGCTCCATGCGCGAACTGAGTTTTCTCTTTCTGGCGGAGCAGCAGCGAATCTCGGACCTCTTCCTTGGAAGACGCCAGCATTTCCTGCTTTCCGCATGGACGCGATCGGAAAGAGAATTTAACGAGGAGTTAGCGTCTATATCCCGCGGCTTCGGCCCGCGTTATCGGCGCGGGCTGATGCGTCTGGCTCAGGAGGTTTCGCGCCGCGAAGTCACGCCTTGGCTCAAACTTGAGCAAGAAGAAGGCGAGCGTCAATATCGTGCGGTGGCCCTGCACTTTGTGAAGATGGGGAACAACTTCCTGCAAAGGCTGACAGAAGCAGGCCTGAGTGAACTGGCGCGGATGCCCCATGCACTCGATCCGGAAAAGGGATTCCGCATACGTTCCAAATTCATTTTCGAGGACCTTGTCGGCGCAGCACAACCCGCATCGCCTCTGCGCTGGCTTGCCGACATTGTCTTGCTGTTTGCGGGCGTGCGCAAGGTGATCACGAATGAGGCCCGGGAGTTTCTACGGTATCTATTGGAAGTGAACAGCGCGCGTGTGCAAAACGATGTCTTCAATCGCATCCAAGAAAGCCGGGGGTACCTGGAGGTTGAAATTCGCAAGCTACTGCACGAAATCAGCCGCATTGCAGAACAGGCGCTAGAGCGGGCACGCAAGATCAAAGAGGAAGGAACACCCGCGGCGCAGTTGGCCCTTGAGCGGCTAAACGAATTGGAGCAGGAGGTCTCCGCACTTGTGTAATCCCATGGACACGCGAACCTGATTACGCAAAACCTCGCGCTCTAACCCCAGCGAGGCGGCTCAACACGCCAGCCTTAGTACGAGCGGTGGGGGAGTGGATCGACGACCCATGTAAGCGAGACGGCGGCGCGCCCAGATGTTCCAGTTTCTCCACCCCATCGCGCCACAAGCGGGATTGCCGGAAGCCCAAGGGTCCATTTCGGTAAAGTCCGCGGGGCATGGGATCAATGCGGGTGTAGAAGCCGGCGCGAGGCATAGGTAACGCCCTACGACAGGAGGGGCCAATAACCCTTGGTGATTGTCCCGTCGCCGAGCCTGGTAGTGGGGACGTTTCCCCATGCCGCAGAGTACCAGAATGTGCAACTACTACGTAGTTTGGATCACCGAATAGGATTTCACAGGGCGCGGTTCTGGCCGATAGGGGCTTCCGCCGCGGCCTCTCCGCGGGGAGCTCCTCCGCCCCATTCGACAGCGCGTTCAATGCCAACCACAGCCGCCAGGAGCAGTCGACCTTTCCCTTCGCTGAGCTTGCCTCAATCCCGGTGCAAAATCCGTCCGGTACGAAGCACTGCGGGGACGTTCGCCACCTTAGCCGCCGCTCGTCACAACCGCCTCTGGAGGCGGCGGTCGCTTGCCAAGGGGTATTGCTCCATCGCTCCGACTGCCGATGGCGCCGCACCCACCCAACCGGAGACTCGGCTTCCACAGGTTCTCGCCACCCTTGCCGGGCTTGATTGCCAACGGCGCTCAAGTAGGTTATGCAGACTTGGCCGAAACGCATGGCCAGATTCATTTACGTAAGGGAAACGTAATTCTTTCGCCACGTTTACGCGAGTATCCAAAGATGATGATATACACTGTCGGTATCGGCACTCCTGCAGGGGCTCCCTGCCTGCTAGAGGTTTCTTATGGACGCAAAATGTTCGCTATGCGTCTTTCCCCGGCATGAACAGCTCGGCACCGTTAGAAGAAGTATCTTTTTGGGACAGTTAACAGTCAACAAGGTGGAGACAGTTAGTTAAATGAATCCAGCACAAACGCAGGTCCTGCGTCTTGAGCAAGGCTCAGGGCGATTAAAAGAATTTCGTATGGCTGTTTCGCTTCATAGTCATACGCATCATTCGCACGAGAATCTTGAAGCGCTGCCACACCAAACCAAGCAGTTTCCGATCATCGGTAAGGTCGTTGAATCTAAGCTGGAGCGGTACACCGAAGGGTGCGGGAGGGTTATTGACTTCCGGAAACTTCATTGGACGCCGCCCGTCTCCCCCAGCATGGTATT
The DNA here is from genome assembly GCA_021803885.1 of Planctomycetota bacterium. Next base: position 1,739 of record JAJZKY010000407.1, on the reverse strand, counting down.
GGCGTCGGAGACCCGTCAGATCGAGGAACTGGGCCTGCCTGGGCTAGTATCAATTACCGATCATGACAGCATTACAGCGGGATTATCTCTCCAGTCGCAAGAGTCCTCGGTACCCATTTCAGTGGAATGGACGGCTCCTTTCCGTGGCGATCACCTGCACATCGGCGTTCATCACCTTCCTGCCCGTCACGCGAACCAGATCATGGAAGATCTGGCCAGCTGCACCGTACAACGGGATGAGGGCCGCCTCGGCGATCTTTTGGAATATCTCAATGAATTTGAGGACTTATTGCTGGTATTAAACCACCCGTGCTGGGATGTAGCCGGTGTGGGTGTCGATGTGCACGCGAGCGCGGTCCGGAATTTTCTTACACAGCACGGACAACGGATTCACGCCCTAGAGGTGAACGGGCTTCGCTCTTGGAGCGAGAATCGCGATGCTTTACGCATGGGCCAAGAATGCAACATTCCCGTTGTAGCCGGCGGTGACCGCCATGGCTGCCGTCCCAACACGGTCCTCAACATGAGTCATGCTACAACCTGGGAAGAATTTGTCATGGAAATTCGCAGCTGGCGCCAAGGTCATGTGCTCCTTTTGCCGTCCTACGAGGAGCCGCTGGCATTGCGGCAACTAGAAGTCGTCGCCGATGCACTGCGTTATTATCCAAGCTATCCCTATGGCCAGCGCTCCTTTATGGGCCGCACTTACTTTGATATGGATGGCTACAGTTGCCACCCTCTGTCTTTCTATTGGGAACGAGGCGAGCCCCTCTGGCTGCGCCTGATCACGAGCTTCTTCATTGCTCTCGGTAGTTCCGGCCTTCGCCCTGTCCTTCGACAGACATTTTTCCGCCGCGGAGAGAAGAACCTCATCACAGCATCGATGAATGATTACGCCGCACTCGGCGGGAGTATACAGAAAGCAGGTCGGAACTTATGAGAGTTCTTATTATCGGTGGCGATGGTTATTGCGGCTGGGCCACCGCGCTGCACTTATCGGAATGCGGTTACGAGGTCGGCATTCTGGACAGTCTGGTCCGCCGGCACTGGGACATGACGCTCGGCGCGGAGACGCTTACGCCGATCGAGCCCATTGCACGACGGATCGATCGCTGGGAGCAACTTACTGGACGACGAATTGATTTCTATTTGGGCGACATAACGAACTATCCATTTCTGGAAAGCACAATTCAGCGCTTTGGGCCCGACGCGATTGTGCACTATGGAGAACAGCGTTCTGCGCCGTTTTCCATGATCGATCGTGAGCATGCCGTTCTCACACAAGTGAACAACGTGGTTGGCACCCTTAATCTGCTCTATGCCATGCACGACCACTGTCCGGACTGCCACCTGGTCAAGCTCGGCACCATGGGCGAATACGGCACTCCCAATATCGACATCGAAGAAGGGTACATTACCATACAGCACAACGGCCGGGAGGATCGGCTGCCCTATCCGAAGCAGCCGGGTTCGTTCTATCACCTGAGCAAGGTGCACGACAGCCACAACATCCAATTCGCCTGCCGCATCTGGGGCCTGCGCGCCACGGACCTGAACCAGGGGGTGGTTTATGGTGTGTCCACACCGGAGACGAATCGCGACGATCTGCTGGTAAACCGGCTGGATTACGACGGCGTCTTTGGCACCGCGCTGAACCGCTTTTGTGTGCAGGCTGCCATCGGGCACCCGCTTACCGTGTATGGCAAGGGAGGGCAGACGCGCGGTTTTCTCGATATACG
>JAJZKY010000406.1 GCA_021803885.1 Planctomycetota bacterium | reverse complement strand
ATCGCTTGTGGAAGTTTCAAAAAGTGCCGCACCAGCCTGTTTAAGCGACTGGAAAGCAGCGGAGCGGCGTTTGAACTTACGCTGCATAGGCATCTGCTTCGTGACAAACTGGTACTGTACGCATTGCAACATAATCTGGATGTTCCCATCGGTACGGCTGATGCGGCGCTTTTTGAAACTTCCACAAGCGATGCGGATGCTGAGGCGGAGACTTCGCTTCTCGATAACGCCAGCGAGGCGGCTTTTTCTGATGAGATGGCTGCCGCCTACGAGGTCTGCCGGGGCGACAGCCGGATTCGGTGGCTGCCGGCGGCTTTTTTTGAACCGGGGCTGGCGGAACACCTTGCCGAAGACATTGCCGCGGTTGAGGGCGTGAGCCGCTTTATCGGCGAGTGGAACCCGCGGCACGATCGCAAACTTGCCGAGCTTGTGCGACTGCTGCAGGGCGAGCATGGCGGCGATAAGGTTTTGGTGTTTACGCAGTTTGCGGACACGGCGAAATACCTTTATCGGCAGCTTCGCCAAGTGGGACTGCGGCAGGTTGAGGTTGTTACCGGAGACAGCGACGACCCTACAGCCGCGGCGCGGCGGTTTAGTCCGCGCAGCGGCACCGCGCCGGGCCAAAGGCCGATAGCGCCGGCGGATGAACTGCGCGTGCTCATCAGCACCGATGTGCTAAGCGAAGGGCAGAACCTTCAGGATTGCCATATTGTGGTTAATTACGATTTGCCCTGGGCGCTTATTCGCATTATTCAACGCATTGGCCGTGTGGACCGCATCGGTCAGGGATCGGGTCAGATTTTGTGTTACAGCTTTCTTCCAGCCGATGGTGTTGAGAGTATTATTCGCCTGCACCAGCGCATTATAGCGCGGCAAAAAGAGGAAGCGCAGGTACTGGGGTCGGACGAAGTTTTTATGGAGGGCGATAGCTTTGCGGACCTGGAGCTGTTTCATAATTTGTACAATGAAAGGTCGAACGTATTCGAAGGCGATGCCGACGAAGAGGTGGACTTGGCCAGTTACGCCTGGCAGATTTGGCAGAGCGCGGTGGATGGCGACGCGGGCCTGCAACGGGCTGTTGAAAGCCTGCCCAACGTTGTGTATTCAACCAAAGCTGTGGCGGCCACCGGCGAAAAACGGCCGGGTGTTATAACGTTTGTACAAAGCCAGCAGGACAACAACTCGCTGCTTTGGCTGGATGAAGCGGGCCGCACGGTAAGCGAGTCGCCGCTGGCAATACTAAAGGCTGCGGAATGCGGGCCGAATGAGCCGGCGGCCCGGCGGCTGGATAATCATCACACGCTTGTGGGTAAGGCGTTGGAAATTGCGTCGGCGGATGCGCAAAAATCGGGCGGCCAGTTGGGCGGCCCGCGCAGCATTCGCCGCCGGCTTTATGACCGGCTTAAGGACCTGCAGAGCCGCACGGCGGGCAGCCTGTTTGGCGTGCCCGATTTAGACAAGGTTATTGACGAAATATATAACTATCCGCTTAAACAGGAATCGGCGGATGTGCTGGCATCGCGTCTGCGTGAAGGGGCTGATGCCGAGGCTCTGGCCCGGCTGGCCGTGGACCTTCGCAACGACAACGCGCTTTGCAATGTTGCGGAAAACGCGGCGAGTCTTGAGCCGCGGATTTTATGTTCGCTGGGGCTGCGCGCCGGCGGAGGCGGTTGATATGCATCTGATATATCTCGATGAATCAGGCAACTCGGGTATGAACCTGACCGATCCACAGCAACCTGTCTTTGTGTTGTGCGGCTTGGTGGTGGCGGAACACAAGTGGCTCGACCTGGAGCGTGACCTGCTGGACGCGTGTGACCGGTATTTGCCGGACCGTCCGGCTAGTTTCGAGGTGCACGGCGCCGACATACGCAATGGGCGGGGCTACTTTGCGGACCTTAGTGTCGCCCAACGTGTCGCCTTTCGCGATGAGTGGCTGCGTCTGGCGGGTAGGCACGACTGCAAAATTATCTATCGGGCAATTGGTAAGGCGCGTTTTCAAAAGTGGCTGCGGCAGGCCTATGGCTCTGGCGTGCAGATCAATCCTTACGTCGCGGCGTTTGCGCTGGTTTCGCAGGTCGTTAATGACTATTTGCGGAAACTGAACCCACCGCAGTTAGGAGTCTTTATCAGTGATGAAAATAGGGAGGTGGTGCTGGAGGTCGAAAAATCAATCCGGCTTCTGCGGAAGCACGAAGGTCAGCTCCGTTTGAGCCAGATTGTTGAAAAAGGGTTTTTTATTGATTCTACCGCCAGCCTCCCGCTGCAGCTTTGTGACTTATGCGCCCTGGCAATCCGCAAGGCGGAGGAGGCAAAGATGGGGTTGGCGACGAAGGCAATTGACCAGGCGGCGTTTCCATTGGTTAAACAGCTTGTGCACCGGGGGGACGAAGCATTATTGGACGTTATGAAGTGGCTGATGGACCAGCAAAAATAAAAGAAGCGACCAGGGAATAAATCCGGGGTCGGCTGACGCCGGCCCATGCTGGCCGCTCGTTATTTTATACCTGCTTGTAGGCTCGAAATCAAATGGCTGACGTGCATTTATTCAACTGATTTTATGGCATTGGAATAACGGCACGGGCAAGATTGCTGCTAAGCCGCTGGGGTTGCGGGGCGATTGAGGGTACAGAGTGGCCCGCCGGGATGAACCCGGCGGCTCGCGGACGGCTCGCTTTTTTGGTTCACCGCTACCCAAACTAGCCCGCTTGCGACATAATTCGACGCATGGGACTTAACTTTGCCTCCGCCCGTGATTTGCTCAGCGCCTTTCGGTTCAAGGACTTGTTTATAGAACACCTTGGCTGGTCTAATCCGCCGGCGCCAAAGCCGGTTGCGATGACATTCAAGGATGTTCGTGTTACCCGGCAGCAAATTGCGGACCTCGCCGGCGTGGGCGTTTACGAGGTGCAGGCCGCGACCATTCCGGATGCAAAAACCCGCGCTGCCATTCATAAAGAGGTTGCCAAACTTCAATATGAATGCCTGCTGATATTTATAGACGGGGAACGCACGCAGAGCATTTGGCACTGGCTTAAGCGACAGGAAGGTAAGACTACCCCGCGCGAGCACTTTTATGCCAGCGACCAGCCGGGCGACCTTTTCATCAGCAAAATCAGTTCCATGGTGTTTGAGCTTTCCGAGTTTGATGATTCCGGGCGCGTTGCCGTCACCGAGGTGGCACAGCGGCTGAAAGATGCGCTAGATGTGGAACGCGTAACCAAGCGGTTCTTCGGCGAGTTTGCGGAGATCCATGATGAGCTTGTCGGCCTCATCGGCGGCATTGCTGATGGGACTGACCGCCGGTGGTACGCTTCCATATTGCTCAACCGCCTTATGTTTATCTATTTTCTGCAGCGCAAGGGTTTTTTAGACTATAAGAATAAAGACGCCCGCGACGGCAACACCCAATACCTGCAGGATAAGCTCGCTGCGAGCAAGGCCCGCAGGCCGGACGCTTTTTTTGGGCAGTTTTTGAAGATGCTGTTTTTTGAGGGTTTTGCCAAGCCTGAAGAAAAGCGCTCGTCCGACGCCCGCACCACATTGGGAGCCATCCGGTACCTTAATGGCGGCCTTTTTCTGCCGCACCGGATTGAAACGCAAAATAACGCCATTGCCATTCCCGATGAGTTCTTCGATCGCCTGCTGGGGCTGTTTGCGCATTACTCCTGGAACCTAAACGACACCCCCGGCGGGGACGACAACGAGATCAGCCCGCATGTGCTGGGTTACATTTTTGAAAAGTACATCAACCAAAAGGCCTTTGGCGCGTACTACACTCGGCCGGAAATTACCGATTACCTGTGCGAACGCACCATTCACAACCTTATTCTGGACGCCATCAATACCCCGAAGGGGACGCCCACGCTGCCGGGGGTGAAAGTTCGCCGCTACCAAAGCGTGCCGGACCTGCTGCTGGACCTCGACGCGGCCATGTGCCGCAATCTGCTTTATGAAGTGCTGCCGAATCTTTCGCTGCTGGACCCCGCCTGCGGCTCGGGGGCTTTTTTGGTAGCGGCCATGAATACGCTAATCAACATTTATTCGGCGGTAATCGGTCGCGTTAAATTCATGAACGATCCGGAACTTACCGCCTGGCTGAGGAAAACGGAACTCGACCACGCCAACATCGCCTACTTTATAAAAAAGAGGATTATTACGGATAACCTCTTCGGCGTGGACATTATGGAGGAAGCCACCGAAATCGCGCGGCTTCGGCTGTTTTTAGCGCTGGTGGCGTCGGCCCAAACGGTGGAACATCTTGAGCCGCTGCCCAATATTGATTTTAACATACTGCCCGGCAACTCTTTGATGGGACTGCTGCGGGTGGATGAGCAATCATTTGAGCGCAAGGAGCACCAGGGCAATTTATTTCGGCAGCGCTCTTACCGCGAAATACTCGACGAGAAAAATCGCCTTATCGGGCAATATCGCCACGCCGCGACCTATGCCGAGGACCTCTCGGCCCTGCGCAGCGACATTGCCGAGAAAAAGCAGGCATGCACCGCGGTGCTAGACGACATGCTGCTGGATGAATTTGAGCGGCTGGGCATAAAGTATGAGCAGGCGGAAGGCGAGTCGGCGCGGCCTAAGAAGCGATCGGTCGGCATTGGTGAGATTCGGCGGCTTAAGCCCTTTCATTGGGGGTTTGAGTTTGACAAGGTGCTTAACGATCGCGGGGGATTTGACGCCATTATTACCAACCCGCCCTGGGAAATATTTAAGCCCAACGGCAAGGAGTTTTTTGAAAAATACTCCGACCTTGTAAGCAAGAAGAAAATGCTGATTCATGATTTTCAGGCGGAGCAGTCGCGGTTACTGGAGCAGGACCCGGAGGTAAGGTCGGCATGGCTCGATTATCTTGCGCAATTTCCGCATCAGAGTGCGTATTTCAGGAGCGCGCCGCAATTTAAGAACCAGATCAGCGTTGTCGGCGGTAAAAAGGCCGGCACGGACATTAATTTGTATAAGCTGTTTACGGAGCAGTGCTTTAACCTGCTGCGTTTGGGCGGGCTTTGCGGGATCGTGATTCCGTCGGGGATATATACCGATTTGGGGACCAAGCAGTTACGGGAAATGCTTTTTTCGCAGACGCAGGTGACGGGATTGTTTGGGATTGAGAATCGTCGGCAAGTGTTTGAGGGCGTTGATAGTCGGTTTAAGTTTGTGGTGC
>JAJZKY010000405.1 GCA_021803885.1 Planctomycetota bacterium | reverse complement strand
CGATCGCTGCATCGCGGCGCTCGATCGGAAGATTCCCGAACCCGTGATCATGCAGGTCCTGAGCGTGGGGCGGACGGCGATCTGGCGCACGCGGGCGGCATACCTGCAGGGCGGATTAGATTTTGCGCTGCACGATGAGGCGCGCCCTGGGAAGCCGAAGCAGTACGAGGCTGACGCCGAGGCGCAGATCACGGCACTGGCCTGCTCGGCGCCACCACCGGGGGCGCAGCGCTGGACGATCGCGCTGCTGACCGAGGCGGCACGGCGCCACCCGAAGATGAAGACGATCAGCCGGGAGACGATCCGGCGGGCCTTAAAAAAAAACCTCCTCAAACCCTGGCGGAGGGTGATGTGGTGCATTGGCGAGCTGACCGAAGAGTATCGCCGGCGCATGTACGAGCTGCTTTCGCTCTATGCCCGGCCCTACGATCCGGAGGAGCCCGTGATCTGCATGGACGAGAGGAGCAAGCAATTGCTGCGCGAGACGCGCTGCCCTTTGCCGGGCAAGCCCGGCGTGCCGCTGCGGCAGGACTACGAGTACGAGCGCGCGGGCACCTGCAACATCTTCGTCGCCGTCGAGCCGCGCGGCGGCAAGCGCCATGTGCGGGTGACCGACCGGCGCACCAAGGAGGACTTCGTCGGTTTCGTCTGCCGGATGCTGCGCCGCGGCTACTCCGAGGTGCGCAAGGTGCATCTGGTGCTCGACAACCTCAACACTCATCTGCGCAGCAGCTTCCAGGAGGTCCTGGGCAAAGAGGCCGCCGCCAGCATCCTGCGCCGGATCCAATTTCATTACACCCCGGTGCACGCCAGCTGGCTGAACATGGCCGAAATCGAGATCGGCATCCTCGAGCGCCAATGCCTGGCGCGCTGTGCCGCCGATCAAGACACCCTCAGCAGCGAGGTCGCTGCCTGGCAGAGACGACGCAACGCCGCTCAATGCGGTATCGAGAGGACGTTCACGCGCCGGGACGCGGATCGGAAGTTGCGTTGACATATATTTCGTAATTAACGTGTCGTCGTACTAGGTGTCTCAAAAACTCGGAGTATCGGTTGCAACATGTGAACGACCACCGGCTAAAGCCGGTGACTTCGGAGTACGGCTCAAGTCGGGTGTCTGTCGGCCAGGGGCCGATGGACACACTCACACGAGTTCGAAGTCGTCATCTGGCTCTTCAGGCACTTGATTCTCGATGTATTTCTGCCAAACCTCGTCAGTCACGTTCCCGCTCGACGCCACCCAGTAACCTCTAGCCCACACATGCTGGCCCCAATACCGCTTTCTCAGCACCATAAATTTGCTCAGCAGCCTATGCGAGCTCTTTCCCTTCAGAAATTGTACGGCTCAGGACACCGACACTTGCGGCGGGATGGATACGAACAGATGCACGTGGTTCCGATTGATGGCCCCAGCGTAGATCGTCATCTCCAGACTCCGAGCGATCTCCCGCAAGAGCTCTCTGGCCTGCAACCCGACATCCCCTGCCACGACTGGGTACCGGCACTTCGTAATCCACACCAGGTGGTATTTGCAGTCCCATATCACGTGGCTGCTGCTCTTGTAGTCTTTCATTCCCCTATATCCGGCCGACTTTCCCGTCCCCTAAAGGCGAGGGATTTACGGATCCCCTATGGAGGACTTTAAACGGTGGCACGAGAGCGTGATGGCCGCGCTTGCGCATCCTGAGGAAGCACAGGCGACGCCGCAAGCGACCCGCCAGGATCGTCGGCGGAACAAGGAGCTGGAGAAGAACCTCAGACGCAAGGAGACGACGCTGGCGGACAACAGCGTTTCTTGTGCAGCCAAAAACACTCGACGCGATCTTCCGTGCGGGCGGAGACGAACAATTTCCCAGAAAGATCTCCAACGGATCGTTGGTACCGCGCTCGACTCTTACCGCGACGGGGCGCGACTGAGCTGCGCGTGGATCAACGCCGTCATCAGCCTGCGGACCACCACTGACTGTCGTTTCACTGAAAGCCCCAGCCGCGACGCGGGGCTATCCGAACGAGGATCCGAGCCGAATTGTCTGCGATTGAGATTGCCTGCGTCCCGGAGACTCACTTTGAGGGCGTCGAGTGGACATCGCTCGAATGCTGCGACCCGAAGAACCTCTGCGACTGTCGATTCCTGCCAATCATTGCTGGGCCTCGTATCCTTCGAAATAGTACTCGAGACAAGCTTTTCTTCCTCACGCTGCGCGGATTCCCGCCGCCCCAGATCTGACCGTCACACACTACGCCAGCGACAACCACCTTGCCATGTACGGCATTCGCGACCTGCATGGCCCCTACGGTCACCTTCACGACGGTGTCTTGCCACAATTCTCAAAAGCACAGGCGGAACAACGTCTCGGCTCGCTTCCGTCATTGCATACAACTCCTAAATGACTACCGTGCACCATCCGCAATCGCATCCACACCTTCCTCGCGTTCTTGTAGTTATGCTGACGCACAATGGTGCCAATTGGCTCGAAGAGCAGATCCGTTCAATTACGGCGCAAAGTTCGGTTCAGGTCTCTCTTCACATATTCGACGATTGCTCAACAGACGACACTCAACAGCTGTTACACGCACTCACCTCTGAGAACCACAATGTATTTAGGTACAGATTCGATCACCCAAGTGGATCTTCCGGAAAGGCGTTCCTCAAGGCCTTCAAGGCGTGTGATATCAAAACTTTTGATTATGTCGCGCTCGCAGATCAGGACGACATCTGGCTACGAGAGAAATTGTCTCGGGCAATTGGGGAGCTTGCAAAGCATCCTCATGCCGTCGGCTATTCCTGTAGCGCTCTTGCATTTTGGTCCAATGGAAAGACGAAGCATCTTCACCAGAACCCCCACATGAAGCGCTTGGATTACCTCTTCGAAGGTGCTGGTCAAGGATGCACATTTGTGTTACGCGCGCGTTTCTTCAGGGAAGCTCAGTCACTTATTGCCGGACACTTGCCGCTATTTGAGTCATTTCATTATCACGATTGGCTTCTATATCTTATCGCTAGGGCAAAAGATTACGCGTGGATTTTCGATCGAACTCCGTGGATTCTGTACCGTCAACATGGATTAAACGAACTCGGCGGTCGCGGCACGGCACGCGCCTTTGTAAAGAGGGTGAATTTAATCAAAAGCGGCTGGTATCGAACGCAGGTGGCGACCGCCGCGCAGATCGCCGCTTTGGTAGCACAAGACGTCCCTAGTGTGTACCTCACTTCCTTCTGCAAAATATTGTTTTCCCCGCACACGATGACTCGACGGGTCAAAGTAGCTCTTTTCTCGCTGGTCAATGGGCGTCGACGTCTATCTGAACGACTATTTGTTGCTGTTTGCGCTCTGATCGGATGGATTTGAGTCGCGTTGCCATTGGTTGAATGTAAACGGGCCGCGTCTCCCGGACGTAACCCGTAAATATCCCGCGTCTGGACTATGCGACTCGGGTGTGCAGGGCGGAGCGCAGCGGGTTCTCAGCGAAGTGCCGCTTCCAGAGACGCGGAGACGGGTGGCTTCGACAAATTCCGCGGCTGCGGACGAACCCGTTTTTCTATCTGCCTATTATGGTCACATTTATACCAATATTACGTCTTACAGATAGCAGCATCAGTCCATTCCAACATACAATTGAGCATGCGGCAGAAATGGCCGCTCCGGTAACGCCCCAGATCGGTATAAGCACCACACACAAGACAATATTCAAGACAGCTGCAATTCCCGCGCTTCGCACGGCAAGTCGCTGCCTACCAGTCATGGTCAGTATGAGATCAACTGACCCGAAGGCAACATTCACAACCTGGGCTGCTATCAGGATTACTAGCACCGGATAACCACTCAGATAGCCATGCCCGAAAACAGAGACCAGCACCTCCTTGCCAAAATAAATCATTGGCACCGCAGCACAGATTGCAAGAGCCGCAGTGACGCGTACACTCGCTTGCAGAAGGGCTTTTAATTTTGATATTTCGTTTCTTGCATGAAAGGCGGCGACTCGTTGGGCAAGAAATATATTTGATGCCGCAAGAGGAAGTGAGATTAAGTTAGCGGCTTGCGCCGACACTTTATAGATTCCCGCCTGAAGTCCCCCGCCAAGAAGTCCAACCATAATCATGTCGGCCTGCTGATTTATCAACATCAAGCCTCCCACCAAAGCATACGGAAGGATGGCGGATCGCCACTCCTTGACGTCTAGCTCATCGATCTCCCGGCTTGCCTTTACTGGAAGGCATCTCTTTAGATATACCCCGCTGACCACTACCGCCGCCAGCGCCGCCATTCCCTGCAACAGCAGCGCATTACACGGATTAAGTAACCCTGGCTCGATTTGCTTGACAATTATAATGAGCGCAAGGAACGCCCACGGTCTTACAACCCCACCAGGCAACTGACCGGCAACTCCTTCATCAAAACTTCTTATTGTAGAAGTGCAGTATGTATTGATGGGCAAAAATATCAGGAGCAGGACACCGCATGTCAAAATTTGCGGAGAAAACGCGCCCACATCATGCACGAATGGAATGTGATCCATGAGGATCACAAACCCCGATGTCGCCATTAACAAATACAACGTCCAGGCACGCACCCTTCGTAATAGCCCGCGATATTTATTGAGAGCACCGATTGCTAAATATTGTGCTCCATAGCGAATCAGGACATTATCCAACCCATTCAGCGGCATGACTTGGATAAACGAAATGACCGCAAAAGCAAAACCGTAAAGTCCGTAGCTTTTTGGACCCAGGGTGCGCGCTAACGTTATCGCTATCGCGAGCTGAACTGGAATTACCTGTCCCTGAATAAGCAACGTATAGATGCCGCCCCGTAGCAGAGAGCTTCGATGCACTGCCCCCCCCCCTTAATGCCGAGGCACTATCTTGAGACCGCCCATAATCCCTTGCCACTTGACCTCGTGGTAGAAACGGCTATTGGCGACGAGGTTGCCACCTCTTGTTGTTTCTCTTTTCAACTGTCCACCGTTGCGCGGATTTGGGGAAGTATCAAGACCACAGCGACGCAGAGTAACTGGATTAGCTGGTGCGACGTTTCCAGTTACTTGCGGGAACTCGGACTGGAGAATCCCGAGGCTCGAATAGCCGAGGTGGGCGGCATCATGGCTTTGTAACGCGTTGCTACGCTTGAAGTCAACGATAGCGTGATTGGTGCATGGATAAATCACAATCACGATTCAAGC
>JAJZKY010000404.1 GCA_021803885.1 Planctomycetota bacterium | reverse complement strand
TCCGCGCCGGTGGCGATGCTCGAAAGAATGGCCGGGGCAAGACTCACTTGAGAGCAGCGAGAACTTCCTTTGGCTTCAGTTGGCTCGCGAGACAGTCGACTCTAGCTTCAAATCCCAGCACTAGGGTTCCACGCGGTGTTTGCATTCTTTTTGAGAGTGGGCTGAAGATTGCGTGCATTCGGCGAATCGACGACTGAGGATTTCGTTACGTTCCAACATTTGCTTATGGCGTGTCTTACATAGGATGCAATCTTAGCGCAATTGATGGACTATTCAGCCATGATCCGAATTCCAAGACTGCATTGCAGCCCTGTTGCGGGGACGCGCATCCTGCAGACCGTCTTCATTGTTAGCGCTCCTTCGATCCTCGGTGCCGCGTTCCGGCTGCCGCTGCGGACGATCCTAATGCGCCAAGCCCGGAGCGGAGGGCTTTCCCGCTCCGGGCTTGGCAACAGCACCAGCGCGCGTCAGAACTGATATGTGATCGTGCCGTAGATCGAGCGCGGCGCCCCAGGATAGGCGTTGATGTAACCGCTGGGAACGTTGTTTGGGTTCGGCGCCAGGGGCGCAAAGTACCCGCCGCTGGAGATGTACTCAAACTGGTTGTACTTGGAATTCGCCAAGTTAATGATATTCATTTCCAGATTGACGGACTGCTTCTCGAGGAAGTTGAGCGGAGCCACGAAGGCAAGATTCGCCGTGGTATATGACGGCATGGTCTGCGTAGTAGGTTCCCCGGTATTGTTGCTGAACAGGTGCTGGGATCCGGTGGAATTGATCGTAAATTGCGGTTGGATTAACTCGTGATGATGGTACTGGACCGCGTAATAGATTCCGGTGTTCAGCGTGAAGTTGGGCGTGTTCCAGACGGGCAGATTATCGTAGGAAGTGCATGCGAGCCCCTGCGCCGCGCACTCGGCAAGGCTGGTGCCGCCCACGATATAGTTAGTGAAATTCGCGGCCTCTCCTGAGAAATTCAAGAAGAAATGCGTGTTGGTGTTGGGATCGGAGTCAAAAAACAGGTCAACGCCATGGTAAGCGGAGTTGCCGCCGGAGGTGAGCTCGATGCCCGTAGCGGTCTCGGAGTCAAGCTCCTGATTCGTATAACTTATGTGGTAGTAATCCACTCCGGCAATAAAGTTCCCCAGTCCGGGCGCTTTCTCGAAATGCACCTTTACGCCGCCTTGGCTGTAGGCGCCTTTCGCCAGGATGTAGTAGTTAGGATCCACTTTCTGGAACATGCCGCCGCCGCCGCCGAGCGAAGGGCTGCGGTAGAGCGTGTCATACCCGCCATAAATTGTGAGCCAGTCCTTCGGCATCACCGCGGCGTCAATCGAGGGCTCAACTGCCGAACGGCTCTCATGCGCGCCGCAGATCGAACCCTGGTCTGTTGCGTTGGGTGAGCCCAAGACGTTCTTGTACGGATCTGCTGTGACGGGATAGAGCGAACAGTGCGTCGAGGGAATCACGCCGGGAGCGAAGGTGAAGTCGCGCGCCGCCTGGTCACTGTAACTGGTGGCGAAGCCGTCGACACGTACCCCGGGAATGATATGGAGACGCGCAAGAGGGTGAATATCATCTTGGGCGTAAAATGCTACGTTGTCCTGGCCAAAGTAACCTGAGCGGAACTTCGAGCCCTTGCCAACAATCTGCTTTGCGCCACTGGCCCCGCTGTTGGGGTTATAGAAAATGTTGCGCGTGTTATAGAGCTCATGCAACAGGTAGCCGCCGAAGTTGATCGTATTGTAGGGGAAGACCTGGGACATATTGATTTCATCCCCGAAGATATTGCTGTGCGGATTGTTCCACTCGTTCACCTCGGCGCCTTGGTCGAGCGCATCTTCGTTGCGCGCGTGGAAACGGCGGATGTGGTTGAACCAAGTCATATTTTGCAGCGTGCTCGAATTACTCAAGAAAAGGTTCTCGCGTCCGTAGCCGAGAAACATCTCGTTGGTGTCGTACTTGTTGTAAGCCGCATAGGGAAGCACGTTATAGAACCCGCTTGTCTGCTCGCTGAAATGCGTGCCGTTCGGTTCCAGGAGGCCCACATCCGTGAGCGGAATCGTAGTGGGACGGAAGCCGCCGGCTTTGGAGTACATGATTCCCATCGCAATGCTTCCCTTTGAGAAGGTCTTCAACGTCTTGCCGAAGACCGATCCATTCTGGGAGTGATTTCCGAAACCGTCCGGCCCCTGCAGGTAATCGTCTCCCCGGCCCAATCCGCCGCCCAGCACCGTGGACCAGCCCTTGAACTGACCGGTGTTGCCGACAAAGGCAAAGTTCTGCTGGCCAAAAGGCCCCTGGGACAGAGCTACGCTCAAGTGACGTCCCACGGTCGGCTGAATGGGCGTGAAATCCACCGATCCGCCCACGCTGTTGAACCACCGATTCATGGGCAGGCCCGGCCCGTAGGTCGTCGACAGGTCCTGGATAACCAAGTTCTGCGGCATAGTCGCCGACTGCCACAATCCCGTTGCCGGGTCACTTACTGGGACCCCGTCAAAGGTAACCCCCAGCGAGCCTGGGGCTGGAAAGCTGGTCGCCTCGCCCGCCCAGCCTTGCTGGATGCCGTTGAGCATGATCGAATATTTAGTTCCGCCCGTCTCTCCATATCCAAAAACATTCGCGCCGGGTGTCGCCTGGATCATCTGCGCACCACCGGCAAGTGGTCCCGCTGCCTCCAACTGCAGGCGGTCAAGCACCCGCACAGTATCGGGCGTCAGCATTACGTCCTCACGGCTAGGCACCGGCTTGGCTTCGGGATTCACGGTACCCCGCACCGTCACGCTTTGCGCCATGGAGGCCACCTTCAGCGTCGCGTTTGCGGTGGTGCCAGTCATCGCCGGCTTTACTTGCTGCGAGAATGTTCCGAATCCTGACTTCACGACAGTTATCATCTGCGGTTCGACCGGCACACCGCTAAAATCAAACTTTCCGTTTGCGTTCGTCGTCGTGTGCAGCACAATGTTGGTTGTCAAATCCGTTAAGGTAACGGCCGCGTTGGCAATTGCCGCACCGGAAGCGTCCACCACTCTCCCATGAATCTCGGTAGTGGGAATGCTCGCAGCACTTGAGGCAAACGCAAAGGAATATCCAAACAACGCGATGCAGATACCGATTATGCACTTGCGTAACATGCAGTAGTCTCCTATTTGAAGTAAGCCTGCTTTGAAATCTGTGTGCATTGAAGATTGGTGTATGAAGCGATTTCTTGTCGGGTGGACAATGACTTAGGTGCATCAGCAATCTTTCCTGTCGAGCGCCGTGGCTTGAGGGGAGCTTGAGATCTTACACAATCCGTGCGCACGAACTTTTACACGATGCAACTTGCCGCGGCGAGTGCTGGGCCCGTCTTGAGAGGTAGCGCCTTTGCTGACCACTCAATCAGCACCATGCCGAAAGCCACACTCAACCCGATCTGGCAGCGCTGTCGAAAGAGCACGCAGCGAAAAGGCGCAACCTTCCTGGTTGCCGAAGGAGCAGCAGCGCCGAAATTTCCGCGGAGATGATTGCGGACTTAGCCCGTGAGGAAAGCCTCTACGCAAATGACCCCACTACCCGCGATGACGAATGCTCGTCCAGCCACATCTCAGCGGCCCACACGATCTCCTCAAATGCCTTTAGGCGGCGCCGCTCATGTTAGTTTCGGCAACCAGACCTAATATGAATGTCTCTGATTACGGCAGGATGAAGGCCGGTTGAATGTTTTGTTACAGCCGACGGCGCAGGGTCTATTCGGCCCACCGGACTGGTGCACATTGGCCTGACCTTTGCTAAGTTTCCACCCACAGATTGTGAGGCTCGTTCTTGGTGAGCAAGACAGATCGAACTGCGTAGTCTGGGTTCTTGGAGGGGCGATTCTATCTCGCAGAAAACAAGGCGGGTTTTGGCCAATAGAATCTGGTCGAACCGCAGTGAAGCGAATCGATGTTGTGTGCCGCGGGAGGGAAACCCTATAGTATTACGAGAGTTGAACTTAATCTGCAGGCCGATATCCCACGGAACTCTCAATACCGGACCCGGATGCAGCCTCGGCCAGTACGACACCGCTCGGAGCCTCTGTTGAGCTGGTGGAACAGTTACTGGAATTTGAAAACCGCCACGATGGAAAGAATTACCTCTTTCGAGGCTGATCGGGAGGGAGAAATGCGGCCAGAACAATGGGAAACATTTAAGCGCGCGGCGCGCCGTGAAAAGATGGATAGGATCCCCATGGCGTTGATTATTGACAGCCCTTGGATACCAGGCTATCTGGGGATCAGCCACATGGACTATTTCCTTGACCCGGAGCTTTGGTTTCAATCGAACCTAAAGATCATGCGCGAGTTTCCGGATGTCATTTTTATCCCCTCGTGGTGGATGGAGTACGGCATGGCCGCGGAGCCCTCAGTGCTGGGCGCGAAGATCAAGTTCTGGGAGGACAATACGCCCAGCGAATATCACACGCTCTACCATCTGGAGGACATCGACAACTTTCCCGAGTACGAGGTGGAAGCAGACGCCTTTGCGGCCCTCACCCTGCACCGCTACAAGATCGTCCGGCAGAGGATTCTGGACGCGGGCTACATCCTGCCCATGGTGACTGCGCGCGGGCCATTGTGCACGGCGGGATTTGTGCGTGGCACGACGAATTTCATGATCGATCTGGTGGAGAACCCCAAGGGCGCCCACAGGCTGATCGATCTGTGCACGCGAGTGGTCATCGACTGGCTCAAGGCACAGCAGAAGGTGCTGGGCGACACGGTGCAGAGCATCTTCATCCTCGACGACATCGTGGGCTTCATCAATGAGGAGCACTACTTGGAGTTTGCGCATCCCTATCTGAAGCGCATCTGCGACGCCTTTCCCAAGGATTGGGTGAAGCTTTACCACAATGATGCGGAAGTAGACGCCTGCCTCGATCATCTTCCGGATACCGGATTCAACGTCCTCAACTGGGGCAAGCAGAGGCACATCACGGAGGTGAAGCGCCGTGTAGGCGACCGGATGTGTTTGATGGGCAACGTGAATCCGTTGGAAGTCGCTGTGCGCGGCACGCCGGAAGAGGTGAAGGACGAGACTCTGGAGGTGCTGGAGGGATCGGGTGGCGAGGGGATCATCCTTTCGGTCGGTGGCGGCACCAGCCCCGGTATGCCGCGTGAGAATATTCTGGCTATGCTCGAAGCCCTGCAAGAGTTCAACTCTCGTAATACTATAGGG
>JAJZKY010000403.1 GCA_021803885.1 Planctomycetota bacterium | reverse complement strand
GCAGATACCGCTTGACCTCGGGGAGCTGGCTCCGGGAGCCAGTGCAACGCTCAACGACACGGTATTCGTTGGCAAGAACGCATCGCTTTCGTTCCCGCTCAACGTGACTGCAGACTTCTACAACGGCGGCGGACAGTTCATGCAGGCCGCATCCTACAAGCAGACGCTCTCGCAGGGGCTGATAAACCTGTCGGATTCCTCTGTCACGGTGTCGCCGTCTCCGGTGACTCCGGGGGAGATATTCTCGATATCGTTCGTACTTACCGACACCGGGACAAGCGGCGCGTCCACGGTAACCGTGTCTTCGCAGGGGTCCAACGGCTTCAGGCCCTACGGCTCGGGCTCGGAGTTCGTGGGCAGCATAGCGGCGGAGGCGCAGGCGCCGGTCACGCTGACGTTCCAGGCTGACAACCTCACGAAGCCGGGGACGTACCAGATACCGGTCAGGGTGAGCTACCTTGACAACTTCAGGAACAACGAAAGCTCGACTATGATGGTACCGGTGACCGTAGTGGCAGCGGCATCCGCGCTATCAGGGTCGCAGCCGGGAAGCGGCGCTGTGGTGCACACCGGAGGTGGAGGCGGAGCAGTGGTGGACCTGGTGCTGGTCATCGTTGTAGTGGTGCTCGGCTACATGTATTACAGGGAAAGAAAGAAGGGGCACGGCAAATGAACTACAAAGATGTCTTCTGGCTCGCCTTTACGGACTTGGGGGAGAAGAGGATAAGGACAGCGCTGACCGTAATCATGGTCGTCATAGGGGTCGCATCGATAATCGCGCTCATATCGCAGACCGCAGGGATAAGCGCAAGCGTCTCTTCGGCATTGAGCTCGCTTGGCCCCACATCGATAATAATTACGCCTGCGCCCGGAACGGTGTTCACCTACGCGGACACCTCCCTGCTCGGATCGCTGCCTAACACCAGCGCGGTCATACCGCTTGTCACCGGGAGCGTCAACATCTATACGGACGGGCAGAATGTCAGCGCTGACCTGATAGGTGTTGCAGCGGAGAACGCAGACCAGCTGATAGGCAACCTTACCTTTATACAGGGGCAGCTCTACACGAACGGGGTGAACCCAGAGACCGTGATAGGGTACAGCGTGGCATACCCCGGCACTTCCGGAACGCAGTATGCGTTTGTAGGGCAGCCGATAACGATCAAGACAGAGAAGGGAGGCACGTACACGGTGCCGGTGGTCGGGATGCTGAAGAAGTACGGAACCTCGTTCCTGGTGTCGCCGGACACTTCCGTATTCATGCCGCTGCAGGCCGCGGAGTCCATATTGCAGAGACAGTCTTTTACCGAGATAATAGTCAAAGCGAACAGCACCGCGGCGACTGGAGCGCTGGCCACCCAGATAGGCGACATCTATGGAAACAATGCGCGCGTTATCAGCACGCAGCAGCTCACCCAGGAGGTTGAGCAGGTGATAGGGTCTATAGGACTGCTGCTTGGCGTTATCGCCGGAATCTCGCTGGTGGTCGCCGCGATAGGGATAATGAACATAATGCTGATTTCAGTGTATGAGCGGACGCACGAGATAGGGATTTTCAAGTCTCTGGGATTCAGGAACAGGGACGTGCTCACGCTCTTCCTGATGCAGGCTATAATAATCGGCTTCTTGGGTGGAGTGATAGGCGTTGTGTTCGGCATCGGAGGCTCGTACGGGCTTAGCGCGGTTCTTTCTGCCGCAGGATCCGGTCCGGCAGCATCGAATGGGACAGCGGGGTCGGGAGGTTCAGGAGGGGGCGCACGCTTCGGCGGCGGCAGGGCGACTACCTTCGGCGGCTCGTCGGGAAGCCCGAGCAGCTCATCGATAAGCTACACCCCCGTGGTGAGCGGGTTGACGATAGTCGAGGCAATGCTTGTGGCTGTGGTGGTGAGCATACTTGCGGGAGTATATCCGGCGTGGAGGGCGTCCAGGCTCGAGCCAATAGACGCGCTTCGCGCGCTGTGAAAATTAGTCAGAGGGCGACGTCGATGTTGCTCTCCTTGTAGCCGAGCCTCGCCAGGACCTTCTTCACCGCCTGTTTGTGCGCGCCCTGCAGCTCTATGATGCCGTCCCGCTCGGTTCCGCCGCAGGCTAGCGCCTGCTTCAGTTCCTTTGTGGTGCGCGCAATCTCGTCGGGGCCTATGCCCTCTACAACCGTGACGATCTTGTCGAACTTTGCCTTCTTGGCGAAGACTTTTATCTTTGTCTCGGTCTCGCGGTCTAGCACCTTGCATACGCAAAGTTCAAGAGGCAGTCCGCACTTGGGGCACATATCAGCCATTACTTCTTCGCACCTCTCTCCTTGAGAATCGTCTTGATCCTGGCAATCGTGCGCTTTATCTCGCGGGTTTTCACTACCTTGCTCGCCACTCCAGTAGAGGCTATCTTTCTCCTCTCTATCCCCAACTCAAGGTTGAGTTCCTGGAGCTTGCCGTGCAGTGCATTGTCCGGAAGTGCGCGTATGTCTCTGACCTTTATGCTGACACCTGAATGAATAGTGATAATAATACGCACTTGATAATATTAAAACCTTTCCCTGCTTCCCCGCACCGCAGGGTAAGCGGAAACGAATATATATTTGATAAGAGAGGTTATGGCGGACGTCGGGAAGTGGTGGAAACATGGTGAGCGTGCCTAAAGAGAGCGTGCACAGTTGGGAGAGGGTTGGCGGAAGCACGCCGACACTTTCGGAGATGCGCCGCAATGACGGTGTTATCAACACGGTGCGCGACAGGGCGAGGGACACTGTAATGGGGAAGGATTTCAGCAGGCTTATGGACACAGCCTGGAAGGTATACGGCGGCGCAGTAGATAACGGATACATTCCGGCAGATTTTAGCCTTGCCGCGGCTGCGGTGTTAAGGCTCGCGAGATATGCGGAAGGCGCATCGGAGGCAGCCGAGACCCACAAGGCGTTCGTTGTGAAACCCGGGCCCGAGCCTGGCGAGCTCGATCACGAATGCATTAGGATAGCCGTGGTGGCGGAAGCGGCGCAATACTTCGTGCCGCGCGTGGCGCGCACGCACGGGTTCGATGAAACTGTGGCTAGAAAGGCGGTGGAGCTGCTGGCGCAGCGCTACGCACTTCTCAAGAGACTGAACAGACAGTGCCTTTTCGAGGATTACTCGAAGAACCTGAACTTCAGGGCAGCTGCAGCCGTGAAACTGGCGGCGGAGATACTTGGCGCGGAGGGGAAGGCGACTGTGATATACTATTCCGAGGATGACTACATCGCCATGAAGAACACTGCCAGCATTCCGGAAAA
Source organism: Planctomycetota bacterium (assembly GCA_021803885.1). The sequence goes on along the minus strand of JAJZKY010000403.1, from coordinate 1,943 downwards.
AGGAGCAGGCGATGAAACCCCTGAAAGGGGACATGATGCTGTTACCGTTAGGTGATTAGATGATGGCAAGTGTCAACACCAAGGATGGAAAAGGAAAGCATGAGACGCCGAAGATTCAATACGGGGAGCACGTAATGGATCTCGTGAAAGAGAGAGCGCAGGTGATGATAGCTAAATGGGATGTGGACAGGGTCATGGCGACAGCAAACAAGATATATGCCGCTCTGGAGAGCAGAAGTCACGAGGGAGGGAACACGATGCTCACTGCGGCTGCGGTGTTCAGGCTCGCGAGATATGCTGAACACGCCTTCAGCGTATTCCAGACGCACAAGGAATTCAAAGTGAGGCAAATCGCTCTTGACCAAAAATGCATAGAGATTGCGGAAGCTATAGGGATTTCGGAATATTTTGTACCGCAGATTACAAGAGCATATATGCATGAAGGAGACCATTCACGGGACAAAATGATAGCGGACAAAGCGGTGGAGCTGCTTAGAGATGCACAGGGCACAGGAGTGCTGCTCCAGATCTCTACATTTACAACATACCGCGATTACATAGAGATGTCGGAAAGGAGAGCGGTTTCTGCCGTGAAACTGGCGGCAGAACTGCTCGGAATAGACGTGCCTGACAGCGGCAGCGGGAAGCAGCTATTGGGCCATTACTCTGTAGATGATTACGCAGCGCTGTGGAACCGGTATGGAGGCGCACATGTGGAATGAAGATAGAACAAGAATCTTCAGGCAAGACGGATGGCATTGCATTTGAGGAGGCGTAACGCCTAACAGAAGCCACAATAACCTTTTAAATACTGGCAGCACATCCTTATCTGCAGTAGAGGTAGACGTGGTAATCGATGGCAAAAGCCAGTAAGAAAAAGGTAAAGGAAGGCAAACCGACCAAGAAGAAGGACCGGATAGCGCAGGAGATAGAGGAGTCGCTGAAGGACGGAAAAGACCTGCCGGACGAGAACATAGTCTCGGAGCTGGCTGAAGAGAAGGTGGAGCACTATTCCGGGGTGAAGCATGCGAAGGTTCCAAGGAACTGGAGGAGCACCTCGGAGGTGCAGATTCCTGACAGGCTCATAGACCAGGTGGTGGGGCAGGAGAAAGCGGTGGCGATAATAAGAAAGGCAGCGAAGCAGCACCGCCATATTCTGCTTATAGGCACCCCGGGTACTGGAAAGACCATGCTCGCACAGGCCATGGCGGAGATGCTCCCTGTTACCGACCTGGAAGACGTTCTCGTGTACAAGAACATGAACGACGAAAATATGCCGCTCGTAAAGTCTGTGAAGACGTATCCGCACGCGCCGGCTCCAGGTGAAAAGCTAGGGGACGGGCAGGGGAGGCTGATTCTCCAGAAGGAGAGGATGAAGAACAGGATGACGCTCAACAGGGGCGGGTCAATGATAACTCCGATAATCGTCCTTATTACGATAATACTCATAGGGCTTGCGTTCAGCGGCTACATAACAGGATACAACATAATATTCCTCGCCGCTCTGATGCTCGGAATAATGGTATTCGGCAGCGTCGCGCTGTTCACTACAGGACTGACGCGGCGCGTCGGCGTGCTTCCGGGAATGGGTGATTTCAATGAGCCGAAGCTGATAGTGGACAACACCGGAATGACGCATGCGCCGTTCGTTGACGGTACTGGTTCGAGGGCTGGCGCACTTTTCGGTGATGTGAGGCACGACCCCTTGCAGAGTGGCGGGCTCGGCACTCCTGCGCACCTCCGTGTAGAGAGCGGGGCGGTGCAGAAGGCGAACAAGGGGGTGTTGTTCGTAGACGAGGTGTCTAGGCTGGAGCCGCGCGCACAGCAAGACCTTCTCACTGCGATGCAGGAGAAGAAGTTCCCAATCACAGGGCAAAGCGAGATGAGTTCCGGCGCTCTCGTTAAGACCGAGCCGGTGCCGTGCGACTTCATCCTTGCAGCAG
>JAJZKY010000402.1 GCA_021803885.1 Planctomycetota bacterium | reverse complement strand
CACCTCGGCGGCAGGCCATGGACACGGTTTCGGGTGTCCTGTTGCGGGAAAATAGCGGTTGGGCAGCTGGGGCACATTGACTCGGCCGACGAATGTTTTGTGTCGTTGCTTGCCTTTTCCGGTAATCACCCAGACGGTGGCGGAATAGGCGCCAAGCCGTTGCGGCAATCTGTTAAAATAAAGTCCTGGACCGATTTGCGGCAGTGGAATATTAAATATCTTATTGTGCCGTCGCACAATGGTCAGCCCTAATCGCTGATGATTCAGAAAATTTCCATGTTTCATAGCTTGCACCTGTATTTGCCAGTGCGTATGTTTAAGATGAGTGGTGATCTCAAAGTGGTTGTTACCAGCAGGTGCTCGGACCATATTCAGCAGATTGCCGCAGAGAATACCAGCTGCCTTTCCACCCGCGGAAAAGGCCATGGCCGCAACTTTACCCAAACCACGCCGCCATACTGCGGCCAGAGGATATCTGAAGCCTTGCGCCATCAATGTGGCCTCCGGCTTTAAATATACCCGATCCCATTGTCGGGTTATACCCTGCAGATGGAATGGTTTGGAAATCCATGGCTGATCGTAATGGTGAGGACGTCCGTTGATTTTACGGGCCACGGCAGTACGCAGGAAGTCTGCCCACTGTCCGAAATGCCGAGATACAAAATGTACCGCCCGCGTTGTGGTTAACAGTTTCTCGACGGCCGGACTGCTTTGCCGGGGGGCTACAATTGTCAAACGCGCCTCACGATGAAGCAGTAAACGCTGCCAGGCCGATACCTGTAAGTGTGGAATACGACCATCTGTTACCAGCACGAGCAACGCTCTTCTGGTCAGAAGTTTCCTCAACAGCGGCAGGGCGGAATTGGGGCGGGTTGGACCGGTGGGAGCAATTCGCGACAGCAGTGCTGGAAGTATCGGACGGACGGCATTTACTGTGCCACTGATCAACAGGCGGGTCGTACCGGAAAATAATAAAATAGCGATGTGATCCTGTAAACCAAGTAACTCAACCGCAGTGCAAATGCCGTGTGCCGCCAGTCCGAAACGGGTTCTACCGGAGGTAGTGATGTTGCCCATGGAACCGCTGCCATCCAGCAGGAACACTATATGCAGAGGTTTGGGACGCGGTGGCAGACAGGATAATGGCGAAAGTTGTTCTATCGCGGAGGGATTATCGGTATGTGTCTGTGGCAGGCCATATCCACCGGGGCCAAAGGCGTGTTGGACTCCCATAATCAGCAGTCCGCCGCCGGTTTTGTTCACATACATCGAGAGTTGATTTTCAATATCGGAGAATAAATTACTCCTTGGAATATTATCTAGAACTACCGCTTGAAAGTGCCCCAGGGTGTTAAGTGAATATGAAAGTTGCGACGGACGTAATTCTTCGGTAATCCATCCTGAAACAGAAACCGTATCCGTGGCGGGATGGCGTGTAATAATCAGAGCGTGCGGTTTGTTAAGTTCTGGAATCTCAATACGGGCTTGATTATCTCCGGGCCATGGATCATGGTCTTCAATGGCCACGGTAATAGCCGATTGATGTTGACCGGCAGGCAAAGCTAACGGCGGTAAGAGTACCAATTTGGAACCGTAATGTGCAAAACGTACCCGAGTTTTATATAGTACTCTTGCGCCGGCACTCTCTACGAGGATAGCAGTGATAGAACCGGTGGATCGCAGCGTTACCTGTAATTGTGGCGTGGCGGTTAGGGGCCGCGCAAAAGTAAATTCATATTTTACGGCGCGGGAGTTTTGGCCGCCGGCGAGGAGTGATCGACGCGCATACCCCGCCCGCGGGTCTGTAAGGAGCGAACAACGAAGCCCGCGGCCAAAAGAACCAGCCGGAAAGTGCGAAGTTATTTTTGCGCGGCCTCTTAATGGTTGTCCGCCTGCAGGCCTTTCCGCCATTATCTCTTGATAAACTACATGTATATTGGTAACGCCGACATCGGTTTGCGTTGGCGGAACGACCGTAACGGCAACGGGCGCCACGGGCATTGGGGTGTTGCCAGGTAATTGCCAGCGCAGCAGTCCTGTGGTGAATATCCAGCAGGGAGTGGTCCCGGTATATTCCAGAAGCCGTTTGGTGGAAGCGGGTAAAGCTCGGCCAGTGGTTGGCCCCAAAGGCACAGCGGGTATCGTCCCCGGCAACAATGAGGCCGCGACAATATGGGGGCGGGATGCAAATTTCACTAACGTTATATGAACGTGCGGTGGAATATGTTTTTGAAGGAATTTACGCAGCCACTGCGAATCATGCCAGGGTGCGGTAATGGCCGCAGGTGAATCATCCAAGGCTACAATGACGCGCTGCGCCGTGGGATGAATGTTTATGACGGGCTTGGCGGCTGCCAGAAGTGCCAATGCCGCCGCCAGCATGGGCAACATGATGGAATAAATCTTCCATAGAGTTTTGCGAGTTCGGGTTAGAAAAATGGCGAAAATTGCGGCCGGCAAAATTATAATCAATCCTACCAGCATGTCGGGATGTTTGAATTCCAGCATGACAATATATTACCACCACTACGGCTTTTGCGGTCATACAGGAATGGATCGATCATGGCACGCTATGCCTTTGCGCATGCAGACCCGTGCTGCCGGTATTATTTTTCAGCATGGATAGCGCATGCTAAAAAAATAGACGACCCTTTGGGTCGTCTATAGGTGTTTTTATCTCGTCATAATAAGGAATCGGCGGTGCCGCTTATCCCGCTTTCTTGTGGGCGTAGTAGGCCGGCATTGGACTGCCGAGTTTTTTCCATTGGGCGATTACCGCTTCCGCCTTGCCTGCGCTATTGAGCATGTGGAGTTTGCGTTGCACCATGGAAATAATCGCTTCCCGCGCCGGTCCAAGATAGTTGCGGGGATCAAATTCCGCCGGTTTCGTGGCGAACACTTCGCGAATCTTCGCGGTCATGGCCAGACGCAGATCGGTATCGATATTTACTTTGCATACGCCGTACTTGCGCACCGCCATGGAAATCTGATCTTCCGGAACGCCCTTGGCATTAGGCATTGCACCGCCATACTTATTGACCAGGTCGATAAATTCCTGCGGCACACTGCTGCTGCCGTGCATTACCAGCGGTATGCCGGGGCAGGTTTTCATGATTTCTTCAATCCGGCTGAAAGCAAGCTTGGCTTCATGTTTGAACTTGTAGGCTCCATGGCTGGTTCCAATCGCCACCGCCAGTGAATCCAATCCGGTACGTTTGCAGAAGTCCGCCGCCTGATGCGGATCGGTAAGAAACTTTTCAACATTCTTCTCGTATTCATGCGCGTCCATGCCGACAACATCTTCTTCGATGCCGCCGAGCATGCCGAGTTCCGCTTCCACCACTACACCCGCGGCATGGGAAACCTTCACCGCTTCAGCGGTCAGGCGTACATTTTCTTCATACGGATGGTGACTGCCGTCAATCATGACGCTGGTGTAACCATCATTGATACAAGTTTTAATCAAATCAATCGTGTCACCATGGTCGCAATGGATGCACACGGGCACTTCCGGATGATCTTCAACCGTGGCGTCGATAATATGCTTGAGATAGCGGATATTGGCATATTTACGGGCACCTTTGGAAATTTGCAGAATGCAGGGACTTTTTTCCTTGGCACAGGCCTCAATGATGGACTGGGCCAATTCCATGTTGTTGACATTGAACGCGCCGATGGCAAATCCGCCGCCATAGGCCAGATCAAACATGGGCTTTGAAGTCATTAGTGGCATTGTTGATTACTCCTGTATATATAGACAATAAAATCCAAAACAACATCCATGGGTGGTATTCTAGTGATTTGTTTCCATCTTGGCCAGTCCAACTGTACAGCTCTGTAAAATCGATAGATTGAATACATCGTATCCCTATTCTATTAGCTTGATTTAACAGGACTTACAGTGAATCAATTCTATCCCGGCCAAGTAACGAACCATATCGTTTCAGCCACCTCTCTGGAAATAAATTTGGAGAACATATCGGCCACCTGCGTGTGAAGATCGACAATTGTTGCATCGCGTTTTATTAATTGATGGATTAACTTCGCTATAAGTTGTGGTGGGGGGGGGCTTATTCGGTTCGTGTTTCCATGCCGTTTTCATCAAGCCTTTGATCAACATGATTTTACTGGACAGATCGTATGGAAGGCTGACATATTAGCCCCAGCATTTTGTGGCAATACAGTTGTATTTATTCTCAATGAGGGGCTAATTTGGAGATGAAATCAGCACCACCAGCCCCAACGGCAATGTCACTGGCGGCAACCCGGCGGCATACACCACCACATACCAGTATGATTCCTTCGGCAATCAGATCTCCAAGACCCTGCCCATGGGGCAGATAAGCTCCACCACGTATGACAGCTCAGTAAGAACACTGGCCACCACCGATGCCGACGGGCAGATCACGCTGTATGTGTATGGCGACCGCTCTCTAACCCCGACGGCCTTTGCTTCCCTCCCCGGCAGCGCCGATCAACTGTATGGCCGATATTACTTTGCCACCACAGCGGATTATCAGGCGTATATCGCCGACCCCACCGGTTCCAAACAGCCCAATGAAACCATCGTTTACAGCTACTACACCGCGGCGGATGTAACCAGGGGGGGCGGGCGTCTCGCCCGCATCGGTCGGCCAGGCCAAAGCCATCACCGATACGCTCATCACACCGCCCAATGGCGACCCCAGAAGCCCGTACACCAATACCACAATGTTCCAATATGATTCCAATGGGAATTTGGTGCGTAAATCCGGGCCGTCTGGTATAATCCATTATGTGTACGATTCTGCCACACAACGTCATACGGAAACCTGGGCCGGCACGAGCTACGCCGATGCCGTCACGGACATTGTTTATGGCTACAATTCCATGGGTGAACTGGCCAGCGTGACCGTGCTAAAGGAGAACGGCCAAGCGCCCGCCGCCGTGCAATCCAGCACGCAATATCCCGGCGCGCCGGGACAGGCGGGCACAACAACCCTGCCCAACACGGTGTACACGTACGATGTCGGCGACCGGTTGACCGGCAGCTTTGATTCCGCCGTGGGCATCACAACAAGCTATACATACAAGCCCAACACCAATGACATCAGTACGGAAACTGTAACCCGTAACCTGTCACCTGTAACCTTAGCTGTTTACAGCTATACCTATCGCGCCGACGGCCTCAAGACCGGCGCCACGGAATACTCACTGAATTCCGACGG
>JAJZKY010000401.1 GCA_021803885.1 Planctomycetota bacterium | reverse complement strand
TCAGTAATGGTGACCATGCAGACGGAAGTACGATTACCGGCCCATCCACAAAGAACTCTAAAGACCTCTATGTGGATGTCGATTGGTGGTTCGCACAAGAGAGCGGCATCACCTTCCTGAGTTACTACGGAAAAAAGCACCAGATACAAAATAGCGGCGACCCGAATCAATTTACCTTTTATCCAACCATCCGAAGAAATGGCATATTCGGCAACTATAGAACGTTGCAGAACCGCCTCAACGTGATGGGCGGTTTCATGTATGACCATGATGACTACCAATTCATACAATCCGGACCGGCTAGCAGCTTCATTTCCAAGGACTATTACGGCGAATTGGATTACTTCATCGTGCGCGGAACAGCCGCAATCGTCCGCTACGACCGGCTCAACCAGCACATTATCGGCGGAATCGGTGGCGTCAGCCAGGAGCAGCCCAGTTTTGGTCTGGAACGTACATTGACTCCTTCCGGCAACATTATAGGGCGGCTCTCTTATAGCAATCTCCATGGCGCCGATCCCGTAGCGGGAGTTAACAGCGCGGGCCGCACGACCATGGCGGATCTTGAATTCTTCTTCTAAGGGGGCAGCGATGCAGAAAAGAGTGATGCAGCGCAATGAACTTTCGTGGGCGGTGGCCGGCTGGATCGTGGGGCTGCTGCTCTTGGCGGGCGTTCTCGGCACCGCAAACGCCCAGTTCTACGGCGGGACCTACACCGGAAACAAAAAGGACAAGCCAATTGATGTTTCTTCATATCCGGCGAACATTCAACAAGGCTACAAAATATTCAAACATACCTGCTCTGAGTGTCACACTTTGGACCGGGCACTGCGCCTCACGGGGACACCATATACCGCTAAGCGCTGGGTCAATGTGATGCAGGCCAAACCTGCGGCTGACTTCAATAATACCCAGGCCAAACAAATTATCGAATTTCTTGACTATTATCATGCTCACCCGCCGAAGGACAATTGGTGACTTTTGCAGGCGACCTTCGGCATAAGAGATGCGCCGCGCAAAGATTGAAGTTCTTGTCGGACACTGCTAATCGCAATTCAATGTGATGGAACGAATGAGCAGTGCCTATTTCGGACCGAGCAGGATGTTTCACGGTTCTATAGCGACATCGCCGCAAGCAGGTGATGCCAAACATTCGAGGTATGAGTTAAGGAGAAGTAGAGATGTACAAGTCAATTCAATGGGTCGCGCTCGCAAGCTTGGGCCTGGGCGTTCCGATATTTCTGGCCGCCCAGAACAGTAACATAGTACTCCCTCAGGATAAGGGGCCAAACACGATCAATGTCTCCTCCTATCCTCCGGCGCAGCAGCAGGCATACAAGCTCTTTGTGAAGAAGTGTTCGCAATGTCACACCATCGCCCGCCCCATCAACACATCGATGACCAAGGATCAATGGGAGATGTATGTAAAGCGCATGATGCATAAGCCTAACTCCAATATCAGCAATAGCCAGGGCAAAGAGATCTTTGAGTTCCTGGTTTACGACCAACAGGTGCGTAAAGATAAAAACCCGAAGGCTTTTTATAAGGCATTGTCCGACGATCAGCTTCAGAAGCTTGAAGAACAGCAGCACTAAGCCTGTTTCCGCAACTTATCTGGAGATGTTTTCCAGCCCGGCGAGCGGAGGCTCGCTCGCCGGAGTTTTTTAACAGGATTCATTTGAGCCGTGCCGGAAGCGGCGGATCGCAACGTTGAACAACCTTATGAATGGGGCGAGCATGAGTTACACGGTAAAGATTCCGGACCAGGAATATTTTGACAGGAATATTCCCTGCCAAACCGCCTGTCCGATCCATACCGAGTGCGGACGGTATGTGCAGGCTATTGGTATTTCAAAAAACGAAGAAGCATACCTTCTGGCCCGAGCCCCCAATCCGTTTGCCTATGTGCTGGGTAGAATATGTGCTCATCCCTGCGAAGACAATTGCCGGCGGGGAAAGATTGACGAGCCAGTCGCCATCTGCGCTCTGAAGCGGTACGCCACTGATCGTCACAACCTGGGCCTGGGACATGATCCGGCCAGGAAGGCGCTCCCGCCCGCGCCGAAGCGGAACAAGCGTGTGGCAGTGGTAGGCGCCGGTGTGTGCGGACTTACTTGCGCGCATGACTTGGCGCTGTTGGGTTACACGGTGGAAGTATTCGAGAGCGCGCCCGTACCAGGCGGCATGCTCTATCTTGGAATTCCTCAGTTTCGTCTCCCGAGAGAAATCATCAAGATGGAAGTAGATAGCATTCTTTCTCTCGGAGTTATGCTGCATACCCGAGTTACTGTAGGGCGGGATATTTCATTTAGCGAACTGCGATCGAAATTCGACGCGGTATTACTGGCTACGGGGTTGAATAAAGGCCGCGAGTTGAGCATTCCGGGAGCACATCTGGGTGGTGTCTACAATGGAATCGATTTTCTGGTCAACGTCAATCTTGGTTTCGAGATCAAGCTAGGCAAGCGCGTCGTGGTCGTTGGCGGCGGCAATGTGGCGATCGACGTGGCGCGGTCGGCGGTGAGGCTGGTCCAGGAAGCAGCGGAGTCCGGTGCACCGGAAGAGGGGGAGAAGAGCCTTCAGCCTGCGCTCGATGCCGCGCGCCTCGCCATGCGCTCCGGGGCCGAACAGGTTTATCTGGTCAGCCTCGAATCGCGCGCGGAGATGCCAGCGTGGAAGAACGAAGTGGAGGAGGCCGAGCACGAGGGCATTGAGGTGGACAACAGTTGGGGCCCCAAGGAGATCGTGGGCCAGGACGGAGTGGTCCAGGGTCTCAAGGTGCGCCGCTGCGTAAGCGTATTCGACGAGAACGGCCGCTTCAATCCCGCCTTTAGTGATGAGGAGAAGATCATTCCCTGCGATAGCGTGATTCTTGCCATCGGCCAGCAGGCGGATCTCTCGTATATCAACAGCGAAGATGGCGTGCAGGTGACGCCGCGCGGCATCGTAAAGATCGACGAGGATCTGAAGACGACGGCTCCCGGCGTCTTCGCCGGCGGCGACGTTGCGTTTGGGCCGCGCATTCTGGTGGAAGCGGTAGCCAACGGCCATCGCTCCGCGCGTTCCATTCACCTCTATCTGAGCGGAAGGACTGAAAAGACCATTCTGCGTCACTTCCGCATCCTGCCCAACTGGAAGATGCCCAGTGGCTATCTCAGCACGCCGCGTCAGAAGATGCCCGTTCTGCCTAGCAACCGCCGCATCGGAATCGCTGAAGTGGAACTGGGCTTCAACGAAGAACAAGGCCGCGCCGAAGGACTTCGCTGCCTAAACTGCCAGGTGAATACGATTTTCGACGGATCGAAGTGCATTCTATGCGCCGGCTGCGTGGACATTTGCCCCGAAAGTTGTCTGCGCCTTGTCGATCTCGTGCAAGTGAGCGGTGACGAGCGATATGAAGCATTGATTCAACAGCGTTACGGAGTATCCGCTGCTGAACTCAAGGCGGGCCAGGCCGGCGCCATCATCAAGAACGAAGAGAAGTGCATCCGTTGCGGTCTGTGCGCCGACCGCTGCCCAACGCAGGCTATCACCATGGAAGCTCTAGAACGCCAGGAAAGGGAAGTCTTTGCATAAAGGAGCGCGAAGATGAATCGTCGAAGTTTTCTTACTTGGGGTACGGCAGGTTTTGCGACACTCTGCTCGGCAGTGGCAGTCAGCTTCGGAGCCGTTGTGCGCTTTATGGTTCCGGACGTCTTCTACGAACCACCGCAAGTGTTCAAGATTGGCGCTCCAGCGGACTTTGCTTTTGGGGTGCCCACGTTCTTGCCCGATGAGAAGATATTCGTCTTTCGTCACAGAAAGACAGGCTTTGCGGTGGTCAGCGCCGTTTGCACGCATCTGGGGTGCACAGTCAATTATTTTGCCAGTGACAACGAATTTCATTGTCCGTGTCACGGCAGCATATACACCATTAACGGCAAAGTAATACACGGGCCGGCGCCGCAGCCCTTGCCATGGTTTGAGATCACCCTGGCGCGCAATGGTCAACTCCAAGTCAACAAAAACAAGGTCGTCCCCTCCACCTACCGGCTGATGGTGTAATCATGAATCTCATTCAATCAATCTGGCAATCAATCGTCCGGCGGGATCCGCTGTCAACCGACAAGGGAAAGACCGAGCTGGTTTTTCACAATGTCTGGCTGCACATTCATCCGGCCAAAGTGAAGAAGGAGCATCTCAAGTTCAATCACACCTTTTATCTGGGCTTTATCACCTTCTTCCTCTTTCTGATCACCTTAACCACTGGAATTGCCCTGATGTTTTATTACCGGCCTTATCCGTCGGTGGCGTATCAGGACATGAAGGACTTGCAGTTTGTCGTGTTCATGGGACCGTTTATTCGCTCCATGCACCGTTGGGCGGCTCAGGGGATGGTCCTCTGCGTCTTTCTTCATATGTGCCGCGTGTTCTACACCGGCTCCTATAAAAAGCCGCGTCAGTTCAATTGGATTGTGGGCGTGCTTTTGCTTCTGTTTACTCTAGGACTTTCGTTTACCGGCTATCTCCTGCCGTGGGATCAGCTAGCTTACTGGGCGATTACGGTAGGCACCAACATCGGCAGTTATGCGCCATTGGTCGGCGAACGGCTAAAAGAGATTTTGCTCGGCGGACATACGGTTGGGCAGGAGGCGCTGATACGTTTTTACGTGCTGCACGTGGCCGTGCTGCCGGCGCTTGTTATCCTGTTCACCATCGTTCATTTCTGGCGTATCCGTAAAGATGGCGGTCTGTCGCGCCCGGTTTGGAAGCTGAAGCCTAACCAGCCGGAGCAACTGGTCACCATCGGCGCACAGCCTGAAGCGGCTCCGCTGCGCGCTGTGGCCGCCTCCACCAGCAAGACCTATGGACTCATGGAGGTGGTTACCGGCAAGCCTATCTTTGAAACCACCACCCCCGAAGAAGACGCGGACACGGTCTTATCTTACCCATACGCGTTCTTCCGGGAAGCCATTGCTGCCATGGTCACGGTGACGGCTGTCATGGTGCTGGCCCTAATTTCACGCGCGCCGCTGGAGGCCATGGCCAATCCTTCGGTAACGCCCAATCCTGCCAAGGCGCCTTGGTACTTTCTTGGGCTGCAGGAGCTTGTCAGTCACTCTGCTCTGGTGGGCGGCGTCATTTTACCGGCGTTCATGGTGCTTGGGCTGCTGGCGATTCCTTATTTCGACCGTAATCCCAGCCGCCGGCTCTCTGACCGCAAGTGGGCCATCTTGGTGTTCACGT
>JAJZKY010000400.1 GCA_021803885.1 Planctomycetota bacterium | reverse complement strand
GGTATTGTTGCAGTTGCTCGTTATAACACTGTGTGGCATGGGCATCTTGCCCGTGGGCATTCACGGATAAAATGCTTGCAATATAATTGCAGACAGGAATGTCTACACTACACTTCACTGCTTGTGAATATATTACATCGTCGTGTCGTCTTGTCGTTGTTCGTTATAACACTGTGTGGCATGGGCATCTTGCCCGTGGGCATTCACGGATAAAATGCTTGCAGCATTATTGCAGACAGGAATGTCTACACTACACTTCACTGCTTGTGAATATATTGCATCGTCACATCGTCGTATCGTAATTCGTTGTTCATTGTTTTTGCACAAAGAGGTAGCGGAGGTAAAAAGAGGTTTAGTATAGTTTTATCCGTCCTCCCCTTACCTCTCCTACCTCCTTGTGAATATATTACATCGTCGTGTCGTTGTTCGTTGCTCGTTCCCCCCTCTCCCCTTTCCGCCCTGCCTTCTCCCGTGTATATATAAGCGGACGCCGGGCTCGTGGCCCGGTTAAAATGGAGAATCTTCAATGCCGACCTATTCTTACAAAGCGCTCAATGCTTCGGGGCAAACCATTAAGGGAGAGGTGGATGCCGTCTCTTCTGATGAAGCTATTTCCAAACTGCGTGCCCAGGGTAACTTCCTGACCGAACCACCACGGGAAAAAGGTGTCAAAAAAACCAAAGCCAAGGCCGGCGGCGGAACCGCCACTGCCGTCGCTACTGCGGCCGCCGCCAAGGCGGAAGCGGAAATGGCCGCCTTCGCCCCGAAAAAAAAGAAAAAAAAGGGCATCAATGAAATTTCATTCAATATCGGCAAGGTCAAACGCAAAGTTCTTACCCAATTCACCCGGCAGATGTCCACGCTGCAGGATGCCGGCCTGCCGATTCTCCGCTCCTTGAAAATCCTGCAGCAACAACAAAGGCCCGGCATGCTGAAAGATACCCTTTCAGATGTCTGCGATGATGTGGAAGGCGGCATTACGCTTTCCGAATCCATGGGCCGCCACCCCAAGGTTTTTGACAAGCTCTATGTCAATATGGTGGCGGCAGGTGAAACCGGCGGTGTACTGGATGTGATTCTCCAGCGCCTGGCCGACTTCATGGAAAAAGCTGAAAAACTCAAACGCCGCATTAAAGGGGCCATGATTTATCCCGCCGCAGTGATCTCATTTGCCGTCCTGATGGTTACCGGCATCATGATCTTCGTAATCCCGAAATTCAAAAAACTTTTTGCTTCATTTAAAACCGGCTTGCCCGGCATTACCATTTTCCTTATCAACTTTTCCCACTGGGTGGCCAAGGAATATGGCTGGGCCTATATCCTCGGCTCCCCGTTCGCCATCTATTTTCTCATCAAAATGATTGGCAAAACCGGCCCGGGCCGCACCGCCCTGGACTGGATCAAGCTCCGCATCCCGGTAATGGGTAAAGTGGTTTCCAAAGGCACCGTTGCCCGCTTTACCCGCACGCTGGGCACTCTGCTGGCCGCCGGCGTACCGATTCTGGAAGCCATCAACATCACACGTGATACCTGCGGCAACAAAATGTTTGAAAAAGCCCTGCAGCGGGTGCATGACGCCATCCGTGAGGGTGAAGGGTTCGCCACCCCCTTGCGCAACAGCCGCATCGTGGATTCCATTGTGGTCAATATGATCGATGTCGGTGAGGAAACCGGCGAAATGGACAAGATGCTCAATAAAATCGCCGATAATTACGATGAAGAGGTCGATGTGCTGGTGACCAGTATGGTCAGTTTGCTGGAACCCATCATGATTATCGTGCTGGGTACCATTGTGGGCTTCATCGTCCTGGCGATCTTCCTGCCGTACATCAAACTGCTGTCCACGGTGGGCGGCGGCGGCGGATAACGGAGGTGTTCAATGAGTAATGAGTAATGAGTAGAACGCAGGAGTTAGAAGTTAAAAGAGGGGCGGATTGCACATAGCCCCCGGCTTTGCCGGGAGATGCGTGATACGCAGGGTGATGGGCGACGGGAACAGGGGACAGTGGACAGGGATGCGAGCCGGTGGGTTTATCCCACCGGGGAATGAATAATGAGGAATGAATAAAAGCAATGAATAATGGGCATAAAGCCGCGACCGTTGGTCGCGCCGAAAGTTGAATGGTGAAGTATGATAAACAACGAACAACGAACAACGAACAACGAACAACAGGGGATAGGGGACAGCACTATAACCTGTAACCTACAACCTACAACCTATAATAACCAACCTCTGTGTTCCTCCGCTACCTCTTTGTGCAAAAACAACGAGCAACGAGCAACGACACGACGATACGACGATGTAATATATTCACAAGGAGGTAGGAGAGGTAAGGGGAGGACGGATCAACGAACAACGAACAACGAACAACAGGGGATAGGGGACAGCACTATAACCTGTAACCTACAACCTATAACCTATAATAACCAACCTCTGTGTTCCTCCGCTACCTCTTTGTGCAAAAACAATAATCATTACTCATTATTCATTGAGCGGCGAACACGCCGCGCCGCGTTTTCCCTCATCGAATTGCTGGTGGTTATCAGCATTATTGCCATTCTCATAGCCATCCTGCTGCCGGCGATAAGTAAAATCATCGCCGAAGCCCACGGCACGGCCACGCAGGAGGAAATGTCCGCCATCAGCTCCGCCTGCTTAAGCTATGAAGCCACCTTTAACGCCTACCCCGGACCCTTCAGTGAAGCGGATATTTCACAGCAATATGTCAAGGATAGCAGTGGAAATGTTATCACCGGCACGCAAAATATGCTCATAGGCCTGATGGGGACAATGTATACTACACCTCCTCACGTCCCTGGCGCGGGCACACCCACACTTCCCGCAGATGCCGGATATGATACCATCAATGATAATGGCACCACCGTTTACGTAACCAACCCGCTGGGCAGCGGCCCCATAGATTACGGCAATGGCGGCGTACAGAAAGCCTCTTTCTTTAATCCCCAATCGGTTGATCTTCTGCCAGAACCGCCCAGTCTAGCTTCCCCAACAGGGTCACCCGTGGTTGCCGGAAATGCTTCCACTTGGCTGCCTACACTTTATGACGCATTCCCAGATGGCCTGCCAATTCTTTATTATCGCAGGAATCCCGGCATGCCGGGAGCCACAGGTTATCCGGTGACTATACAATATAGCACTACAAACATGTCCTCCCCCACTGCTACGAGTGGGGATAATGCCGCGTATTACCTCGGCGATAATCAGACGTATACCAACAGCACCACTGCCTCGAAATTCTATGCCAAAAATGGCACCGCCTATCCGCAGAATTCCGGCAATGTGCTGTCCTGTTATTCTACCGCCTATGGCAGCTACCTCAATTTTTTCGCCAATACCGTCGTCAACCAGAGCTTGGCCGGAACATCCACGACGCCATACAATCCACTCGCCGCCAATACTCAAGGCTATCCCGTTCAGGGTGATTTTGTAATGATCAGCGCCGGGGCGGACCATATCTACGGCTTTAATACCGTTGGCTATAACGGCGCGCTACCGCTGCCGGCATCTGACGACATCGTGGTGTTTGGAGGACAGTAGATGAACAACGAACAACGAATAACGGGCGACGAACAATGGTTGATGCAGAATAACCAATTATCTTTGCGTTCTTTGCGTCTTTGCGGTTCCCAACCCGATGCGTTCATCAGAACGATGAAGAATACAGAATCCAGGATGCGGGATGCCGATGCCACACAGTGTTATAACCAGCAACGACACGACGATGTAATATATTCACAAGGAGGTAGTAGAGGTATAGAGAGGACAGATAAAAACTTTACTAAACCTCTGTTTTCCTCCGCTACCTCTTTGTGCAAAAATAACGAGCAACGAACAACGACACGACGACACGACGATGTAATATATTCACAAGCAGTGAAGTGTAGTGTAGACATTCCTGTCTGCAATGATGCTGCAAGCATTTTATCCATGAATGCCCACGGGCAAGATGCCCATGCCACACAGTGTTATAACGAGCAACGAGTAACGACACGACGACACGACGATGTAATATATTCACAAGGAGGTAGGAGAGGTAAGGGGAGGACAGATAAAAACTTTACTAAACCTCTGTTTTCCTCCGCTACCTCTTTGTGCAAAAACGATGAATATTTATTATTCATTGAGCGGCAGAGGCGCGCGGCGTTTACGCTTATTGAAATTCTGGTTGTTCTTTCCATTATCGTCCTGCTGATCGCCATTCTGGTTCCCGCGGCCATCATCGCCGAGCGCTACGCCTACAGCAGCGCCACCGAAGGTGATCTGGCGGCCATCGGGCAGGCCTTAAGTGTGTATCATTCTGATTTTAACATGTATCCCGATTCGGATCTGTGCGGACAGGGTAGCAGTGCACCGGCACTATATGCGACATTACCGGCAGGTGGTCCCGCTCCCGTGTCAATTAGTCAAGGATTCGCCGACGAATACCTCGCCGAATGTCTGCTTGGTTACCTGCCCGGCGAAGAGGATGGATATCCGCCCAACGTCCCGGTTAATAATCCGCCGTATTTGGGTACAGGTACCGGTAGCGAATTCCCCAATACCGCCGGCTTTACCATGCAGCCTTACAAAAAAGTCTATGGCCCCTATATGCCGGTAAATGCGCAAAATATTATCCCCGCTGGCAACGGCAACTATTATTTCGCTGGCGATTTTCCGCCCAACGCCGGCACGCCTTTACCCATACTCTATTTTTCGGCGACCACTTCGCCCTCCACTAGCCAGATATTCGGGGCCAAACCCGGTGTCGGCATATTTTGCAGCGGCGACGATCCGGGGGCGATTCCCGATGTCTTGACACCCTTGCAGACACCAGCGACCGCAGCCAATCAGTTTTTCCAGCTTATCGGCGATAAAACCGGCACCAATAATGCCGCCGGTGGAAACATTATGGGCCGCAACAGTTATCTGCTCGTCGCCCCCGGCCCATCGCAGGCATCTTATGGCGGCGACAGCCTGGTCTATGGAGGACAGTAGATGAACAACGAACAACGAACAACGACAAGACGACACGACGATGTAACATATTCACAAGGAGGTAGGAGAGGTAAGGGGAGGACGGATAAAAACTTTACTAAACCTCTGTTTACCTCCGCTACCTCTTTGTGCAAAAACAATGAACAACGAATTACGATACGACGATGTGACGATGCAATATATTCACAAGCAGTGAAGTGTAGTGTAGACATTCCTGTCTGCAATAATGCTGCAA
>JAJZKY010000399.1 GCA_021803885.1 Planctomycetota bacterium | reverse complement strand
GCGAGCCCAGGGCAGGGGTTTCCGGTTCTGGACGAAAACGACGGCCCGCCATCGGCAATCCGATGGCGGCAATGGTCGCCTGTGGGGGCGGAACACATCGTGCTCTGTCGCGTCGTGAGGCGAGCAAGACGCGACGGCTGAATTCATCTCTTCGCAGTCGCCGGACGGCGGAGGCGTTATGCTCCGCCGTGTGTCCCGGGCTGAATAAAACCTTGTTCGCGTCCGTCGGGCCGAATTCACATGGGCGCGGTCACCGGATCAGCAAGGCGGGGGCACCCGTGGTGTCCCCGCCTCATGCGTGTGCGCCGGGCCGAATAAAACCGTGTCGCGGTCTCCGAGCGGACGAGGCGTCATTCCGGAGGGTTCCGGAGTTGGTTGACGTCGGAATCGTTCCGCCATACGTCACTCAGGTCATAGACCTGAACTGGGATCAATCATGCTGCTGGAATCTCCTTTCTTCGTTGTCTGATGCGGGCTTCGTTGGCCTGCCGCTGGTGGCCGGTGGGTTGTTGCCCCTGGTAAATGGTTCCGTCGCGGACCATGGCGAAAAGGACGCCCAGCAGTCGGCGGGCCATGGCTACGTTGGCCTTGGGCTTTCCGATCCGCTGGATTCCCGATGGCTATCGGGATTGGCGGATGACCTCTTGGCGGGCATCGGAACGGCACAGGGTCAAAGCAGCCTTGCCCAAGGCCCAGTCCCGATGGCTATCGGGATTGCCGGCTTTGGTGATGTTGCCGGACTGCCTGCGTCCGGCGGATTCCTCATTGTTGGGTGTCAGTCCGGTCCAGAATTGCAGCGTATCGGCATTGGGAAAACGGGAGAAGTCGCCGATCTCCGCGGCAATGATGCACCCCCATATTTCGTCAATGCCTGGAACACTTTTGAGCAACTCGACCAAGGGCACGAAAGTGGGCTGGCGATTGGCGGCGATGATGCGTCGCCGCAGCGATTCGCGTTGGCGTTCCAGCAGGGAGATGATATCCAGAAAGTTGCTGAAGGCCTCCCGTTGAACATCCTTGAGCAGATGGCCGCGGGCCAGGATCCACTTTTGAGCCGACGCGGCATCGAGCCTGGGACCGGCCAAATTGGCAGCCAACAGGATCGATCCCATGCAGTGCTTGACGCGGGAAAGCGTACGCGAAAGGCAGTGCCAGTGCCGGCCGAGCTTGCGCAACTGCGATACGTGTTCATCGGCAATCCAGCCCAGCGGACAGTTTCCCCGAGCCAGGCGGGTGGCGACATCGGCGGCGTCGTTGCGGTCATTCTTGCGGCGTTTGCCGCGGAGGCGGGCCAGTTCGGTGGCGTCGGCGATGTCCATACGTGCTACGCAGGATCGGAAGCGATCGATGAACCATTCAGCAAAGCCCACAGCCTCAACGGCCAGATGACAGGGCTGGGGCCTGGTACGTATCCACTCCTCGATACGTGTGACGCATTTGGTATGACAGGTTAATGATGTGAGATTGTTTCCGGCCGCATCGACGGCCACAAGGGTAACGGTGGACTTATGAAGATCAACACCAACGAAAGACTGGAAGGCTTGAGCAGTTTCGGGCATAATATGATTCTCCGTGTAAGGGGTTGTAAAAAGTCATTCACTCTGCGGAAGTCTAATCCCGATGCCTCGGGACCCCTACACGGTTTTACCTTGGTGGAATTATTGGTGGTGATCTTGATCATCGCGATCCTGATTGCCCTTTTACTGCCAGCACTAGCGGCGGCCAGAAAAATGGCGCTGCGCGTGACATGTGCGTCAAATTTGCGGCAAATTGGCCTTGCGTTGCGTGAATATGCCGGCATTTATCAAGGAACCTATCCCTTGGCCAATCTCGGCAATTATCCGTTTAGTGACCAAATATATTATGGTGGGCCAGGGTTTTGCTACTATCCAATAGCTGGTCTGCCTATGTTATACTATGGATCTTTTGGCACATCCGGCCCATACATGCTCAATCCGCGTGCGGGCATACTAAGTCCTACATCTCTGGGTGTGAGCATTCTCTTTTGCCCGGAAACGGCGAGTGGTTTTCAGCCCAACAACGTAACGAACAATTACTACACTGGATATTTCAATCAAGCGGGACTTTTGGTCGACTGGGATTTTAACTTGGGCTATTCTTATTGGGTTGACCGCGGTATCGATTACAAAACCGCCTATGACGCACCAGCTATCGCGGGTTATTATGATGTAGGCATGACCGGATCCGGCACCATGCAGGCGGGAAGTTTGGGATTTTGGCAGTTCCAGAACGCTGATCCTGAGCACGAGCCAGCCCTGAATCCGCAATCGCCCCCAGGCACCCTGCTGGTGACGGACAATACGCTCTTTAGTGATTCGGCCGACACGCTGGGATTTGTCACTGCGCAAGGGTTGACAGCCTCTAATCATGTGGATGGTTCTTTGGGCAACGACCTTCCATCAGGCGAGCACGAAATGTATAATGACGCCTCGGTCCGATGGGTGCCAGAGTCCAGCATTATGACCCGCGTGTACGGTGCGGGCGTCTTTTATGGTTGGTAGACGGGGTCGGGGGCAAGGCTACTTTATCAAATTGAATCCGTGAGCAAACAGGTGGAATGATCATAAGATCAGTACTTTACATTTCCGTGTGGTTTGCAGAATTTAACAGAGGCTACACGTATTCGCGGTGCTATTTTGTTCCGACACGGCAACTTTAGGAGTCTTGAAGATGTTAAGGTCGTTGCGGAATAAAATTATTGGGTTCGGCCTAATATTTGCGGTGGCGGGTTGCAGTTCGAGGAGTTTGATTAACCCTGGCCAAGTCAGGCTTTATCAGCAGCACCACCGGGGGCAGGTAGGAACGAACATTCCTGACGGTTTGGGTGTTAACATCCATTGGACCGATCCGAGGCCAGGCGAGATGCGTATGCTCGCGGCAACCGGGCTTCATTGGATACGGATGGATTTCTTTTGGAATGCCACGGAAAAAGTGCGCGGAAAGTATAACTTCACGGCATATCACAATCTGGTGAAGATGGCTCAACACTATCACATGCAGGTCTTTTTTGTCCTAGATTACGGAAACCCACTATATCAGCACGGCAAGTTTCCGACGACGTCAACCGCACGGCATGCTTTCTCGGCATGGGCGGCAGCCGCCGTTGATAGTTTCCGCGGGAATGGAGTAGTTTGGGAGATGTGGTCGGAACCGGACGGTGGGTCGGGCAATGGTGGCATCCCTATCGATCCGCAAGCGTATGCCAAGCTGGCCGTGGAGACGGGACAAGCCATCTATCGAACAGATCGACATGCGTACTTTATTGGTCCTGGAGTGGCCTGGATGCAACGCCCGTGGAAGGGTGGCCAAACGTGGATCCAATGGTTATTCAAGGGTGGAGTGCTTAACGTTTTTGACGCGGTCAGTGTTCACCCGTACCGGAAACGACCGCCCGAAACGGTTATGGCCGACTACTGCCGCTTTCAGCGGGTCGTCGCCGATTACGCTCCATCTGGCTCATCGCTGCAGCTTGTTTCAAGCGAATGGGGGTATCCATCAGCTCCACGGTGGTTTTTTGGAAGCGGGTACAGCCGCTCGGCACAGGCGCGATTACTGGCGAGGGAATTTTTGATCAATCTTATGTGCCATATACCGATTTCGATCTGGTACGATTGGCACGACGATGGCCCAGCGACCGGAGATATTCGGTTCACTGAGAGAGGTGGTATAGTGGATGCCAAAACACCTGACCCAGAATTCCATTTTGGCCTGGTTGGTTTTACGTACCATGCGCACCGGCATTATGTATATACACCGAAACCAGCTTTTTTTGCATGCCGCACGCTGACTCAGACACTCCGCGGATTTCATTTTGACAAGCGCATAAAAGAGCATAATCCGAGTGTTTTTGTGCTCGTTTTTGCCCGCGGCAAGCAGCGGCGATGGGTGGCGTGGAGCGTGGTATCACCCCCATCGGGACGTGCCACGGTAACGTTGCGGGTACCAAGGGGGAACTACCGTATCATCAACTACCTGGGCGATAGGCAAATAAGGACACGCGTTGGTGCAACTGGGCTTAAATTACGGCTTTCTACCGGGCCTCAATATGTTAGTTTGTTGCTTGGTAACTGAATCGGGGAGCAAGGTGGTGTAGCGATTGGAAACATCCCAAGAGGAGAGGCAACAGCGGATCACCTGCCTCGGACCTGAGGCGACCGGAATCCGCCGTTCGGTTATAGAGCGTTGTGGCCCCTGCGCAGCGCCGGGATAGTGGCCCGCCGCAGCACGATGGGGGCGTTATACTCGACGCGGCGATTGAGAAAACATTTAGCATTGGGTTATTTTCACGAAAACAGCATTTTTGTTTCATTTTTCGACCATCATAAGATGCCGGCGGGGCCCGGATAGAGTATCTTGATTACCCCTGTTTGAAAGGAAACCACGCGCTCATGCGTACGTTCGATTGCATCGCCCCCTTCTGGAAGACCAAGACCATGGATGGCGAAAGCCTGCTGTTGGTCCACGCCCAGCCAGGCTACTGGCCGACGGGGCGTTTGATCTTCACACCCACGCGGATCATTTCCGTACGCTCTGCCGACGGTACGCGGGCCTTTGAACCGGGCCGGGATTACCGTTGGCAGGCCGGGACGCCAACGCTGCATATTCCGCCAACCTCGCACATGCCGGTCTTACCCGAAGCCAGGCTCTATCCACCCCGCGGTTCACAAAAGTACGGAACCTGCCGCAACCGGGAGACTGATCTGCTTTTCGGCGAAGGTGCCGATTTCCACAACTTACAGATTTCGGTCTGTTATGAACATCAGCTTGACGGGTGGCAAATGCCGGCCACACTCACTGCGGTTACATCGCTACCACGATTGGCCAAGCGCCTCGCCCGGCGGCAGGCTCTCTCCTTGGTATTGCTGGGGGATAGTATCTCCGTCGGCGAAAACGCCAGCGGTCTTGCCCACGTACAGCCACTTCAACCTGGCTATGGACCGCTTGTGGCCGAGGCCATTGGCGCGCAGTTCAAGACCGACATAAGGTTCAAAAACTTATCCCTCAGCGGTGCCAGTTCCTCCTGGGGTGTGGATCAAATACCCGCAGTGGCACTGGAAAAGCCTGATCTGGTTCTGCTCGCGTTTGGGATGAACGACGCCAGCGCCCAGGTGGCCCCGGAACAATTCGCCATCAATATCAAAAGACAAATGGAGACCCTACGCGCCGCCTGCCCGAAGACAGAGTTCATCCTCGTCGCTCCCATGACCGGAAATCCAC
>JAJZKY010000398.1 GCA_021803885.1 Planctomycetota bacterium | reverse complement strand
GCGTCAAGCCTTCGGGCAGGCCTTCGGCGGAGAGTTCAACCTTGCCCGCGCCGGTATAGGGCACACGGAACATAAATGGTTTACCGGGGGAACCGCCAACCACGCGGGCACCGTGGAATTCCGGAGTTTCCGGATCGCCATGGGCTAAAATGGGCATCGGGTCGTTCGTTGTGGCCACGGTGGGCATTTTGGTGGCATTCACACGAATTTTCTTTTTACCAACGGCATTTGCTCGCGCCAATGCCGGCAACAACCCCATGGCGGTCGTCGCCCCGGCGGCGGCCAGTATCATTTGTTTGACAAAAGTCCGGCGTGGTTGATTCAGTGAAGGCATCAGTCGAATCTCCTGCAAATGAACTATCTGTTAAGAAGTGGGATTATGGCATGAGTATCTGAGATCGGCAAGTATTCCTCATGCTTGCGTGCATTATACATCATGCACGCCGATGGCTGCCGCACAATGAGCGTAAAATAATCCGCATGACGGTACAATAAATACCAGCTGCAAAGGAACCCATCATGAAGCTTTCAGTTATGAATATGCCAATGGAAAACTGCTTTGATCTTCGCCTGCGTGACGCGGGACAACCGACTTTTAGCGGCCTGAATATTCGCACGGTGCAGGTAAACATTGGGCTGAAATGCAATCTGGCCTGTCACCACTGCCATGTGGAATCATCTCCCAAACGGACCGAGGAAATGTCCTGGCAGACCATGGAACTGGTTTTGGCCGCGGCGCAAGCCGCCAACGCACAAACCTTGGACATCACCGGTGGTGCCCCGGAGATGCATCCGCATTTTCGCCATCTGGTGATCGCCGCCCGCGATCAGGGACTGGAAGTCATGGTACGGACGAATCTGACTATTATGCTGCAAGAGGGGAATGGCGATCTGCCCGGATTTTTTGCGGCGCATGGTGTACACCTGGTCGCCTCGCTTCCCTGTTATCTGGAAACCAATGTGGATCGCCAGCGGGGCAAGCATGTTTATCAGGAAAGTGTGGATGTAATTCTTAAACTCAACGCCATGGGGTATGGAATCAGGACGGAATTGCCGCTCGATCTGGTTTACAATCCGGGCGGCCCATCACTTCCGCCGCGGCAGGCCGAGCTTGAAGCCGCCTACCGCCACGAATTTTCCACCCGGTTCGGCATTCACTTCACGAAGCTTTATACGATCACCAATTTACCTCTGGGCCGATTTCTGCATGACCTGCAGCGCCAAGGCTACGCGGAAAAATACCAGACGCTTCTGGAAAATGCCTTTAACTCCGGCACACTCAATGAGCTTATGTGCCGCCACCAGTTGCACGTTGGCTGGGATGGCACACTTTACGACTGCGATTTTAACTATGCCCTCAAGTTGCCCGCGACCGGACCGGTAAACCATATCCGGGGTTTTAATCCCGCGGCTTTCCTGGCCCGCCGCATAGCCACCGGTTCGCACTGTTTTGGCTGCACCGCGGGTTGCGGGTCATCCTGTGGGGGAAGTCTGGTGGAGGATTCCCCAATAAATTCCCGGATAAACTTGCAGACCAACTGTAAGAACGCCGTCTCCGCGTAGACCGACCCCAGAGCGTCCTTTATTGGGAATGGGAAAGCGGGCCATGAACAATCCACATATTAAAGGTGACGACATGAGTCCATATAATAAGGCGTCACACATCGCAAGGGTCGTGCGGACATTGGCGATTCTGGCAATTCTGTTCTGTATTATCGCAATCGCCCGCATCTTGCCGCTGGGGCAGGGAATCGCCCATCTGCACGACTGGCTCGGACAGCATGGTGCGGTGGGAATTCTGACCTTCAGCATTATTTATATTGTGGCGACGGTGCTGCTGGTGCCCGGGGCGGCCATTACGCTGCTGGCGGGCGTGCTCTACGGCCCTGTGTGGGGCACGCTGATTGTCTCCGTGGGTGCCACGCTGGGGTCGGTGGCGGCTTTTTTGCTGGGGCGATTCGCCTTTCGCGCCAGCGTGGAACGGGCGGCTGGAAAAAATCCGAAATTCAAGGCGATTGATGCGGCCATCGGCACCAACGGCTGGAAGATTGTGGCGTTGCTGCGGCTTTCGCCGGTGGTGCCGTTTAACCTGAGCAACTACTTTTTCGGCTTAACGGGCATTGGCTTTGGTCCGTATGTGCTGGCAAGCTGGATTTGCATGTTGCCCGGAACAATTCTATATGTATATATTGGTTATGAGGCGAGTCAGGCCACCGACAACGCGGGAAAATCCGCCGGATGGCTGCACTGGATCCTCGTTGGCGTCGGGCTGGCGCTTATTGTTGCCGTCAGCTTTTATATTACACGGCTGGCCAAACGCGCCCTGGCCGGCGCATCAGAAGCTGCGGATATGCCGCTAACAGATCAAGCCGTTTCGCCGGTCGTGGCCGACTGGACGACACGCACATCCGTTCTGGCCATAGCGGCGGTACTTATGCTAAGTCTTACGGCCTGCACATGGATCAAACGGTCGGCGCTGGCGGGACTGTTTGGGCCGCCGCCGGTGAAACTGGTCAACAAATTCGCCCGCAAGCCCGGCGGGCCTGTGTTCAGCAATGCCGTGTTTAACAAAGTGGTATCCACGTATGTGCATCCTGGTGGCTGGGTGAGTGGCGCAGGGGAATTTCACCCCTGCTGGCCGTGAACAGTTACGATTTTGTGGTAAAGAAAGGTAAATGTTTGTGAAACAGGACGAGGTATTGTGCGGCAGGCGGGCTTTTGTCGGGGGAGTTTTAGCTACAGGTGTTGCGGCGAAGTTTGGCATTGGGTCACTCTTTGGCAAGCCGGAACCCTCGGCGGCGAGATCTGTCAGAATCGGCATTTCCGATAAAGCCTACCTAAAAGCGTGGAAACGGGCTGGGGCGATCGTCGCTCGCATGACGCTGGCGGAAAAGGTCAGGCAGGTAAACGACATCGCTAAACCGGGACCGTGGATTAGCAGTGATAATAATGTTCCGGCCATTCCACGGCTTGGATTGCCAGCTTATAACTACGCTTCCGATGAGGGATTGCATGGATTGGTTTATCCTTTTGTGGCCACATCTTTTCCTCAACCACTGGCCATGGCGTGCTCGTGGAATCCGGACCTGGCCCGGCGAGTATATTCGGCTGTGTCTGACGAAGCTCAAGCCTACCACAAGAAAGAAAAGTGGGGACTGAGCTTTTATTCCCCGCAAACGCTGAATCTGCATCGGGACCCGCGCTGGGGGCGCTGTGAAGAAGCTCCTGGCGAAGACCCATGTCTGGCCAGCACATGGGCGGTGCAGGTTGTGCGCGGCATGCAGGGAGATGATCCCAACTATCTCAAGACGACGGCTTGCGCCAAGCATTTTATTTGCAACAACACCGAGGATGATCGCACTCGTGTGTCCGCATCAGTGGATCCGCGCAGCTTCTGGGAGTATTACACCCGCGCCTACCAGGCCTGCGTAGTACAAGGGGATGTATTTACGGTTATGGGCGCATATAACGCCATCAACGGCATTCCGTGTTGTGCCGATGAATTCCTGCTGACCGACCTACTGAGAAAGCGGTGGGGTTTCCGCGGATATGTCACCTCGGACAACCCGGCGGTCTATAACATTTATGATCCGCACCATTACGTCCCGACCAAACATCAGGCGGCGGCCTTGAGCATTCAGGCGGGCTGCGACCTTATCCGTTGCAACCAAGACAGCGACATGACTCATAGTCTGGCCAGGGCCGTGAGTTTGGAACTCGTCAGTGAGGCCGATATCGATCGTGCGATAACGCGGCTGCTGACGGTGCGTGTTCTTCTGGGGGAAATGGACCCGCCGGAAAGCATTCCATACAACCGCATAAGTTTTGATGTGGTGGATTCGCCGGCCCACCGTGCCTTGGCGCTGGAAGCGGCGAGGCAATCCATTGTTCTATTGAAAAATGAGCGGCAATTTCTGCCACTGGATAAAGCCAAACTGCGAACCGTGGCTGTGATTGGCCCCACGGCGGGCTTTCATCTCGGCGGGTACAGTGGCCATCCGTCGGTGCAAATTTCACCGTATGCGGGTATCGCCAATGCTTTGGGCGACAGCGTTCAGAACTTGCATGCCCGCGTCTGGCCGAATGAACTTAAGAACGTCGGCGATGGCGTGCAAATGAAGTCCTCCGGCGAGGGCAACATTAATATCTGCCGGATTTGGGCGGATTCCTGGGTGGAATATAAACCACAGAGTTTTACCGGGATAAATAGCATAGCCATCCATGTGGCCGGTATTGGCCAAGACGCTGTAATACGGGTTCATATCGATGCGCTTAACGGGCCGCAAATCGCGACGATTAAAGTTCCCCACACCGGGGACCGGCGAAAATGGACCACTGTATCCGCGCCCATCAACGGTATCACCGGGGAGCACAACGTATTCTTCAAATTTAGCGGAAAAAGTAACGATCCGGGCAAAGAGATATGCGATCTTGAATGGTTCCAACTACAGCCGATAGCCGCCGCCCCGACATCGCAACCGCAACCGCAGCATCCTCTGGTCGAATTTTATCCGGGCTGCGCTATTGACGGCCTGAAGGATGAGAAGATGTTTTCCGAGGCGGTGGCCGCCGCAGGCCGGTCCGATGTGGTTATTATGGTTTGCGGCGTTGATCAGACCGTGGATAGTGAAGGCCATGATCGCAAAGACATCCAACTTCCCGGTGTGCAACATGAACTCATTAAGGCGTGTTATCAGGCAAATGCCAAAACCGTATTGGTACTGAACAGCAACAATACAGTGGCGGTAAACTGGGAACAGGCGCATCTCCCCGCGATTGTGGCGGCGATTTTTGGCGGCCAGGCCCAGGGAACTGCCATTGCGGACGTGTTATTCGGCAACTATAACCCCGGCGGTAAAACCTGCTGTACCTGGTACAAATCGGTGGATCAATTACCGCCCTTCCATAACTACGAGATCATGAAAGGCCGGACCTATATGTATCTTGAAGCCGAGCCGTTGTATCCTTTTGGTTATGGGTTAAGTTATACCACTTTCCAATTCAGTGATCTGCATATATTTTCCACCGAGCTATCATTGCACAATAGCGTCAAGGTATCGTGCAAAGTGACCAATACCGGTTCGCGGTCCGGTGCGGAAGTAGCGCAACTTTATGTTGCGGTCCCCAAGTCACCGGTAAAGCGTCCCATCAAGGAATTGGTCGGGTTCAAACGTGTGGAACTCAAGCCGGGCGAAACCAGAACCATAACATTTGAACTGCCTTACACCGCACAGGCGTTATGGTACTG
>JAJZKY010000397.1 GCA_021803885.1 Planctomycetota bacterium | reverse complement strand
CTTCCCCGAGGCGGCCTATATCAACGGCCTATTGGCGCTAGCGTGGGCGCTTTATCGCTTCTTCGGGGAGCGGCGACGTTGGCGCTTTGCCGGGCGGGTGATGTATGGAGGCTTATTGGGGCTGCTGCCCGCAGCGCCTGTGCTGGTGGCATTTTTCGACTATCTTTTGACTACCAACAGCCTGACGTCACATACCTTTGGTGAAGCGTTTTTACCCATTCAAGCGATTTCCAATCTTTATCTACCCTATGTGTATGGCCAGATATTTCACACAGCGGGAGTTAAGGTGCTCGGTGATGTGTGGGGGACGGTGGGCGGTTATGCCGGGATTCTCCTGGTTTTCTTTGCCTGTGTGGGCGCAATGGCGGATGGCCGGGAACGGGGTCTGCGCTGGCTGCTGCTAGGATGGGTACTTCTCGCTTGGGCCAAAACTTTCGGTTTTACGCCGGTAATGGAGATCATGAGCCACATTCCCTTCTTAAGGGAGGCCGCGTTCTATCGATACTCTCCACCCAGTTGGGAGATGGCACTGGCCATTCTTGCCGCCATGGCGGTAAATGATCTGCGTTGGGGCTTACCGCGGCTCCTCTGGCCGCTGGTATGGACGCTGGGGGCTTTGGCTCTGGCCGCATCCATCGCTTGGCCTTGGCACGCATCATGGGGCTGGTCGGTGGCACAGGCAGGAAAGATGGCCATGCTAATGGGTGTAGCCGTTCTTTGGACTCTGATAGGTCTAGCCCTTGTCCTGCTGGCCTGG
This sequence comes from Planctomycetota bacterium, assembly GCA_021803885.1. Next base: position 4,495 of record JAJZKY010000397.1, on the reverse strand, counting down.
TTTGTCTTGCGGGGAGAGCGCCGACGCTGGGTTTTGTCAGCCGTGTTGATCGCAGATACCGCAGTATTGTTCGCGGTGCCGGAGTTGTCCGGGGTTCGGCCCGGACACGTGGATCGTCCCGCAATAAATTATTTGCGCACGCATCTGGGTCTTTCGCGTTTTTTTACCCTAGGTCCAATTGAGCCTAACTACGCAGCATACTTTAATATACCAAGCTTGAATTATAACTATCTCCCCATTGCAACCAACTGGGAGCATTATGTCGCCAGGAATCTCTTCCCCGATCTAACGAAATCCACCGGCGTGATTTTCTGGCCAGCTTGGTATCCCGGCAACACCACTCAAACCATCCTGAACAGGATTCATGCTTATGAGAAAGTCGGTGTTCGCTATTTAATCACCGACAGCGGCCAAAGCCTGGTTCCGTCTGCAACCATCCCGGCGGGCAAGGCAAGCAACACCCCGCTCCCGCTGTTGGCCGGGCAATCGGCGGAGGTCGCCTTTGCCGTGCCGACCGGATGGAAAAGCAAAGAGTCGGTCAATGGGGTAGGCATATTCCAGGGCAACTACGGCAATACCGCCAACGGAAATTTGGCTATCAAGATCTGCTCGGCTGCCCATGGCTGTGTCGCTGGCAGCAGACCCTTGTCGGAATCGAGGGACAACAGCGTGTTTTCTATCCCCCTCGCGCACTCTCTGCGGGTCGAGCCGGGGGAGGCCTTGACTGTCACCCTCTCACACGTTGGCGGCAATCGCCCCGAAGCCCTCTGGCTCTGGCCGCAAGCTCCCGGCTATGCGCAGAGAACCACCGGGCCGCAGGGACCCCTATCCGGCAAGGCCCTCCAGCTTTCCCTGGAATATGGCGGTACCACGACCGGCGTCCGCAAGGTCTATTCCGGCGCCCTCATGAATATCTGGGAGCTGCCTCATCCGGCTCCCTACTATACCATCTTGCACGGAGATTGCTCACTAACCGAACAGACACGAGAGACTGTGGTGGCGCAATGCCATACGCCTTCTACGCTATTACGGCGGGAGCTCTATATGCCCGGTTGGTCGGCTACCGTGAACGGTTCGAATATGGCAGTCTCCGCCCATGAAGAAATCTTCCAGACCGTCCCTCTCGGAGCAGGAAAGAATATGGTCCGCTTCCATTTCGCGCCCCCCTACGTAGATTATGCGTGGATCGCATTTGTTCTTGGGCTAGCGGGGCTGCTTTGGCAGAGTGTCAGAAAACAGGAAACGAAACCTCATGAAGAATGAAGAGCAGAAGTTGGCAGAGTGGGCAGGCAGGGCGCCAGAAATCGCGGTCCTGATTCCCTGCTATAACGAGTCGCTTACCATCGGCAAAGTGGTTGAGGATTTTCGTCGCGCCTTGCCGGAAGCCGCTATCTACGTCTATGACAACAACTCTCAGGATGACACCGCAGCCAAAGCAGCCGACTCCGGCGCCATGGTTCGTCGTGAAGATATGCAGGGAAAGGGCAATGTAGTACGACGGATGTTTCGGGACATTGAGGCGGATTTCTATATTCTGGTGGATGGTGACGATACTTATGATGCCGGAATCGCACCGCAGATGCTGCGTCTGGCCCTGGAAGAACCCTGTGATCTGGTGAACTGCATCCGTCGTGAGACGGAACAGGAGGCCTACCGCGTGGGCCACCGTTTTGGTAACCTGATGCTGACCGGGATGGTTGGGTATATCTTCGGGAATCGCGTCCAGGACATGCTATCTGGTTACAAGGTGTTGTCTCGACGCTTTGTCAAGTCCTTTCCGGCACTATCTGGAGGCTTCGACATCGAAACGGAACTTACTGTCCATGCCCTGGAGCTATCCATGCCCGTGGCGCATGTGGAGGGTAGCTACCGTGGCCGGCCCGAAGGGTCCGAGAGCAAGCTGCACACCTATCGGGATGGGCTACGCATTCTCTGGTTGATTAGCATCCTGTTCAAGCATGAACGGCCATTGCAGTTTTTCTGGTGGATCGGTCTGGTATTGATGCTGATTTCCCTGGCTCTGGGTATTCCGGTGGTACTCCAGTTCTTGCAAACGGGTTTGGTAATGCGTCTTCCAACCGCAGTTTTGGCTATGGGAATTATGCTGGTAGCGTTTTTGAGTATTATGACCGGGCTTATTCTCGACACGGTTTCGCGCGGGCGGCGAGAGGCGAAGATGTTCGCCTATCTGCAATATAGTGCTTATCCATCGCCACTGGAACCAAACGGCCATACTGCTGGTAGCACGGATAAGCCGGCGAGTTAGTCATGCGTTCACCTAAAACCGAGTTTTTCCTTTTTTCTCTTGCCGGTGTGGCAGGATTCCTCGTGGACGCCAGCATCGTATGGGCATTCACCAGCGCGGGTGTAGATCCCCTCACCGCACAGGCTGTCGCCTTTACCGTGGCGGTGACCGTGACCTGGCTACTGAACCGGCGGTTCACCTTCGCCCACCACGCCAGCCCCCACTGGTTACGGGAGTGGCTGCATTATGTGGCGGCCAACTCCGTGGGCGCGGTGGTCAATAATGGGGTATATGCGCTTTTGGTTTTGACCGTAGCGATGTTCTCAAAAGAACCCGTTCTGGCGGTTGCCGCAGGTTCCCTGGCTGGCCTCGTATTCAATTTCACCGCTTCTCGCGCTTTAGTATTCCGTCCCCGGTGACGCAACTCACTTTCCCCGCAAGGCCCTGATGAGTAAAACCGGAACTGTCGCTACCATTTTACTCAACTGGAACAGCGCCGCCGACACCATCCGCTGCCTGCGCTCATTGCGATATTTGCGGGGCGTACGGCCAGAGGTCGTTGTCGTTGACAACGGCTCCACTGACGACAGCGTCGCCTGCATTCGGGCGGCGGCTGCACATCTTGGATTTCCGGTAACAATTCTGGAAACCGGGAGCAATTTGGGCTTTGGCGGCGGCTGTAATGTGGGCATCCGCCACGCTCTGGAGCAGGGTGCGGATTACCTCTGGTTGCTGAATACCGACGCCATTCCCCATCCTGACGCCTTGCGTTCACTTGTCGAGGCGATGGAACGGGATGCCCAGGTGGGGGCCGTTGGTTCGGTGATCTACGATCTGGAACGCCCGGAGCATATCCAGACCTGGGGAGGCGGGCAGGTGCATCTGCGCTTGGGCGTGACCCATCATCATCGTCATCCAGTCAAACCAGGGCGGTTACATTATCTGACGGCGTGTAGCCTGTTGCTACGAGGCGTTTCCTTGGCCCAGACCGGCCTTTTTGATGAAAAAACGTTCTTCATGTATTGGGAAGATGCGGATCTGTGTCTGCGCTTGCGGCAAAAAGGATGGAATCTCGCGGTGGCGGAGCGATCCCTGGTTTGGCATCGAACGTCTTCCAGCCTTGGCAGAACGCATCCTCTTAAGGATTACTACGTGACCGTCTCCGTGGGTTATTTCCAGCGGCGCTATGCGCCATCGCCCTTGGTTGCGATGGCCCTCGGCATGACCGCGCGCATCACCCGCAGGGCTGCCATGGGTAGATGGCTTAACGTCCGGGCCATGGTCGCCGCCTTACGCCATCAGCCCCCTCCCAATACGGTTACACCGCCCCGAGGCCTCGCGCGCTGTTTCGGGAAGGATATTTTGCGGGTCGCCATTGAGGCTAGTACTTTACATGGCGCCAAGGCGGGCATCGGCCATTACGCCGCGACCATGTCCCAGCAACTGGCATCGGCTCCGGGTGTGGAGCTCCGTTACTTCACGGCACAAGAATATGCCGAACTTCCGCCACATCCCACAGGGCTGCTCACCCGCCAGAAACCGCGCTGGCGGCAGAGGATTCCCATGGGGCGACAAGTCCAGTACCAATTGCAGCGCTGGCGGCTCGCTCAGCTATCGCAGAACTGGCATCCTGATTTGGTCTTCGGACCCAATTTTATTGTGCCCTCGGCGGATGCGCCATCGGTCCTGGTGATTCATGACCTTTCTCACCTGCGTTATCCCGAAACGCATCCGCCGGAGCGCGTCGCCTTCATGGAGAGGCAGTTGCGCCCGGCCATTGCCCGATCCAGTGCGGTGGTTGTGGACTCACATTTCACGGAGCAGGAGGTGTTATCCTATTTTCCGGAAGCCGCAGGGCGGCTGCATGTCATTTATCCGGGTCTCGAACCCCGCATGGCGGTGCCCCCCAGCACTGCGGTAGAAACCGCGCTCAACGCCTTGCTCAAGGGAGATGATCGGCGCTTTTTCCTCTTTCTCTCCACCTTGGAGCCGCGCAAGAATCTGGCGGGCTTGCTGGCGGCCTATGCCGCGTTGCCGGCGGCGATCCGTGAGGCGCACCCGCTGGTGCTGGTCGGTCAGATGGGTTGGCAGGAGAGTAATTTCGCCGCGCTCCTGACGGGGATGGTGGAGCGCGGCGAGGTGCGGATGCTGGGCTACCTGCGCGACGAACTGCTGCCGGCGCTCTACCGGCGCGCCCTGGCGCTGGTCTACCCGTCCCTCTACGAGGGCTTCGGTCTGCCCCCCATCGAG
>JAJZKY010000396.1 GCA_021803885.1 Planctomycetota bacterium | reverse complement strand
CGTCGCAGAAATCGTGGCACCGCGTCGGCAACGCCGGGCAACTGGCCGATAGCCATGCCGGCGATAATGGCTGCACCGGCGACGGAACAGTGCGTTTGAGCCAGTCGCGTATAGGGCACGTTGAGAATATCCGCCTTGATCTGCAACCACAGGTCTGATCCCGCACCGCCGCCGGTAGCAATAAACTCTGAAGTATCCACGCCCAGTTTCCGCAAGCTGGCGATGGGTTGGGCGAAATAATACGTGATCGACTCCAGCAATGCCTTATAGATCTCCCCGCGCGTTGTTGACGTTTTCAGCCCGACAATGACACCCGAGGCGTCGGTGACATAGCCCGGCGAGCCGGTTGGTTCGAAATATGGCAGTACCAGCAGATTCGTGGGGTTGCCCGGTGCTTCGGCATCCAATCGCCGGTATATCTCCGGATCCGATCGCTCACCGGCGGCAAAGGTATCACGAAACCATCGCAGCAGTGAACCTGCCTGATTGAACAGAAATGAGACGTAATGGTTGGCAATGACATAATGCTCTATGTTCAGCCCCAGGGCCAGCATTTTGGCCGGATCGGGTACGCCAAGATATACCGGTGTAATACACTCATAAGTGCCGATTCCATCGACGGCATGACCGGCCTGGGCAATGCCCGCCCCCAACGCATTACAACACTGATCGTGGCCTCCCACCACAATTTTTACATCTCGTGGCAGTCCAAGTTGCGCGGCGATAGCGTCGGACACGGTTCCCGCAACGGTGCCGGCCGGCAGACAACGTGGCAGCTTGGCGCGATCCATTCCGCTTATGGCGAGCAATTTTTCCGACCAATCTTGCTTATGAATATCAAACAGCAACGTTCGATTTGCATGGGAATAACTGATGAATGGATCAGCACCCAGTAAAAATTCCACCAAACCGCCCCACAGCAGGAAATAATCCGCCGCGTGATAAAGTTCAGGCGTATGCTCTTCAAGCCACTGCAACTTTGGCAGCGTATAACTCGACGTAAGCACATTGGGGTTGATCCCGTAAAATTCTTCCTGTGACATTTGACGCAGCAGCACGTCAATATACTCTCGTCCACGGACGTCCGAGGAAAGAATGCTGGGACCCAGAATGTCGCGATTTTTATTGACCGGCGTGGCGGCTTCCCCCATTGAACTTACGCATAAAGCCCGGATCGGGTCTGTTTTTGTGGCCGCCGCCACTTCGGAGATTGTTTCCTGTACTTGACTCCACACATACCGTGCGTCCAGTTCCGCCCAACCCTGACGCGGATAAACCGTGGGATACTCACGATACGCCAGATGAATACACGTTCCCCCGGACGAGAATGCTCCCGCTTTGCAGCCTGTCGTACCGACATCAATACCCAAGGTGCTCACGCTTTTGTTACCTCGTAGCCCAGATAGGCGCTAAATGCGTCGCGGATGGGACCGGCCACATGTCCGGGCGTCACACCGACATGGTGGCGATGACCGGTCATACCGATTGTTTGCAGCAAGTTCTGCAGATTCGCGATATGGACAACACCGGCACAGCCGAAGAAGTCTTCCGCAATTTCATCTTCAGTGAAGTGGCCTTCACCCACATAGCATTTGATTTTGCCGTCTTGCGTGAGCACATTGCCGAAACTTATTGGCATGGCGGCAATGCGTCCGGTATTACAACCCCAGGAACAGCCCGGCCCCACTGCGTGAGCCAACATGCTGTGATCGGTCACCTTGCCCTTGGCCCGCATCATTTTCTGCGGCACCGGGCCGCAGTGAAACAGGATACATTTGTCGGGATCATCGCCATAGTTGTTGTTCCAGTCCAGACATGTGGTTACCTGACCCGATGCCAACCGCAACGCCCGCATCATAACCGCCGATCCTATGTCCACCTCGCACGCGGTGGCAACTCCGCGGTTATTCAGTTCGCTTAGCAGCGTGCAGGGCGATATATGCAGCTTTTTCTGCAGTTCAATCCAGCATCGAATGGCCAGTGCATCAAGCTGAAACTCTTCGGTGATCTGGTCCAACACCACTCCCAGACGAGCCATATTGGCGACGGCCTCCCCGGGCACGGCGGAAAAATCGGTGTAACCGGTAAGAAAGGCCGCCTTTTCGCGCACCAGCTTATTGCCTGCCTCAAGTGCTTCAATGCGAAGGAAAACATCTGATAAATCCATGGTTTCAATTGTAATACCATGCCGCTGTAATGTTAGTTCGTCGATACGCACCGTCTTAAACGCCGTCGTGCGCGCACCAATGGCGCCTATGGTCATCCGGCGCATCCCGCCGACCACCCGGCAGAGCCGGTCAAAATAGTCAATATTGGCCGTAAATGCCGCTGAAGCGGGGGCTACCGTGTGCGGCTGTAACGCGGTAAACTTGATACCGTATTGGCAAAACACATCCATAATGGAGAGCTTGCCGCAAAACGAATCCCGGCGCATCGTCGGCCCCATCTTGTCCAATTCGTCGGGGTAGGCGTGTACCAGAATCGGCACGCCCGCATCCTGCAATGCCATAACGGCACCGCTTTCATCACCAAAGTTTGGCAGGCTCAGTATCACGCCCCCGAACTCACCACGGTGCTGACTTAGAAATTCCGCGTAACGCCGGGCTTCCGTGCGTGTCTCCACGGCACCGTGGCGTGTAGCCGTCTCTTCCAGCATGAGCACTTTATGGCCCATTTGCTCCAACCGCGTCTGAATTTCCCGTCGTGCCTGGGCAATCAGCGCCGCGGGAAAAAAACCGCGATTGCCGAAGAATAACGCGAATGTTGTTTTGGGAATCGTTTCCATTGTTGTTCCTTTCAGGCCTTAATAATCCGTGCCGAACCTATGATATTTAATTCATCCCGCAACAGCGATAAAGCTGTGTCGTACACCACCTGTTGTGCCTTTACCACCGAGGTGCCGCGGATCTTTTCGAAGGGCTGGCGCAATGCCGTACCGATGTTGATTTTAACACAGCCGTGTTGCACCGCATCCAGAATGTACCGTCGTCCAATGCCAGTTCCGCCATGGAGCACCATGGGAATATTCACCACTTCACTGATGCGCTGCAGGTGCGGAATATTCAGCCTCGCCTCCACTTTTTTCTTATCCTTTAACGTCTTTGATATCGCACCGTGGATGGATCCTACCGCCACCGAAAGCCAATCAACTCCGGTCTGCCGGACAAACCGCTGAGCTTCGGCGGGGTCAGTGAATCCCTTGCCGCTGGCAAATATCTCCTCGTATGACGGCACCGGACCATCCTCGTGCCCCATCACTGCGCCCAACTCACCCTCAACCGCTACACCGGCGGCATGCGCCAACTCCACCGCCTGCCTGGTCGCGGCGATATTATCCGCCAACGGCAAGCGGGAACCATCAATCATGACCGATTGGTAACCGGCGGCGATCGCGCTTCTTATGACAGGTAAATACTCCACACGCAGGTTGTCTTCATCAATAACCGGGACATGGTCCAAGTGCAGACGGGTGCAGCGTTCATCTTTCACGCGATGGTATTCCTCGGCCACCGCCTCCAGGCTTTGAGCTTCAAACTTCATCCATTCCAGTCGCGCCACCATGATCAGGCCGAACGCGTCACTATCGCGCAAGGCCTGTACGATCGGCTCAAGCATCGGCAGATAGGGAATATTGAACCCGGGAACCGCAATCTTATTCTTCCACGCCTGAAGCAGCAGTTCATTAGTTTCAGCAACCATCATTTTTCCTCATTTGCGTTATTCCATTTCGCCTGCACCGGCAGGCACACTGGTACACGGCACGTACGCCGGATTGGGACAGGCCCAAGCGTGGCATCGAGATCCTTGCCGTTGGTCCGTATCCGCGGGTCTGCCCGCGTGGACACATAAGACACTATTTCCAGGCCTCAGTGCTCGCGTCTCAATCCCGACTTCGCACGGTATAACTTCCTGACCGAACCTCCACAATTACCTCGTCGCGCATCGTGCGTACTACGCGCACGCCGGAATGTATCAAAAACTGATGATTGATTTGTAGCGTTTGTGGATCAGTCGTGGGCACAAAAACACGGGCCATTGTATTTGGCGGAATGGTGATCTGCAAAATTAACCGGGATCCTCTCCGTTGCCAAGCGCTGACTATTTTCCCCAGTACGGAATCGTAGCTGACACGCACCCATTTTAGATTACCCACAATCGTCGGGCGAATTTCCAATTGCCGTCCAGGCTTGCGGGCCATATCCATTTGTATGCCACCCAACCCATTGTAGAACCACTGCTCAATATGCCCGAGCATGAAGTGATCCTGCGAATCGTCCGCATTGCAATTCCATGCCTCGGTTAATGCTGTGGCCCCGTGTGCAATCTGGTAGCCATAACTCGGCGGCGTGGATTGTGTGGCCATCTTAAAAAGCAATTCCGACTGGCCCGCATCCGTCAATGCCTGCACCACGTAATGGAATCCAATATCGCCGGCAGTGGTATGATCGCCATGCTCACGAATATCAGCGATCAAGTTGGCCAGAACTTTGGGCCGATCCGCTTTTTTGGCTATTCCGGTGGCCAGGGCCATCGCATTGGCGCACTGACTGCCGCGATCATATTGGCCCGTAGCGGGATGATAGAATTTCTGGTTGAACGCTGCCCGGATACGCACGGCCTCTGCGGCATATCTCGACGCGGCATCTGGATGGCCCAATAGACGCGATATTTTCACCATGATGGCCAAATCTCGATACCATGTGGCGGTAGCGGTAACGCCGATGTCGGTCAGTTGCTCCAGGCCCGGCGCTCCGGGACCAAGGTCAAACCAATCACCCAGGCCGAATGCGAGAATATCATTTTTGGCCCGTGATTTTAAATAATGCACATAGCGGGTCATCATCTGATAATTTTGCGACAAAATCCGCTTATCCCCGAAATATTTGTAAGTAAGCCATGGATCAATTACGCACGCACTACCCCATTCCGGAGAATCGGTAAATCCGCCAGGATAGTTAAAATATTCTGGTGCGAAATCCGGCACCATGCCGTTGGGCCGCTGCGCGTCACGCATATTGGCGGCAGTTTGTTCATACAACTTTGGCACAAAGAAATTATCCATAATTCCCGGCCCCACCAGATACGTATCCTCCAGCCAACCGGTTTTTTCGCGGGTGGGGCAATCCGTAATGATGCTGGTCATATTATTGACCATGGCCATCGTGATGAGATGATGGATTTGATTCAGAAGTTTGTTGCTGCATGAAAAGTGGCCTATGGTGGGGGAGGAACTGTGCGTGGTCTGCCCGATC
>JAJZKY010000395.1 GCA_021803885.1 Planctomycetota bacterium | reverse complement strand
ACCACCTCAATCTGATCTTGAGATGTTACTCCGCCGGGAATTGAACAGCAAGGCGGCGGCGCGGAATCCCGCGTCCTGCCATTCGGCCGGTTATTGGGGCTCAAAGGGGCCGATCAATCGGGCCTTGATCGCCAAAAATAACGGTATTTCCTTCCGAGCCTGTTCCAGCGCATCGTATCGGCGCCCTTTTGGTGGATGTTTGACGCTCGTCCACTCCTCAAGATGTTCGATCAAAAAGCCCGCCGACGCCATGGTGTTCACATACGCCTGCAGCGGACGGTGAAAGGTATAAGTCATTTCGCCGGCCGCTGCGCCGGGGTGCATCTCGATGGCGAATTTACCGCTGGTGAGGTATTGCCCGACCGTGCGAAGCTGTCGATTATTGGCGGCATCAAAGTGCCAATTGCTGGCGCGTGGAATGCGAAAGCATGGATGAACCATGACAACCACCAGTGCCGACTGCGGTTTGAGTAATCGGCCAATCGATTCCCAGACCGGCGAAAGGGGCGTCATATTGGTGATCGCCAGAACACAGCAGGCGGCGTCAAATCGCGCTTCACCGGCCGGGATGGCCGCGTCGAGATGGCGGGCGTCCCCTTGGTAATACCGTTCCAACTGCGGAAACTCCATTCGCTGCCGGGCAAGCTGAATTAAATCAGCCGCCAGATCCACGCCCGTCACCCGTACGCCGTCGCGCGCAAAAGCCCGACAGACGACACCCTGCCCGCAGGCGACGTCAAGAAGGCACATGCCCGATTCCAATTTCAGCATGCGCTTGAGACCGGGAATAATGGTTTTCTCATGATGGATATGACCGCGATCACCGACCAGTTCATCATACCAATCGGCGGACTGATTCCAGTCGCTCGTCGGCAAAGCCTTCCGTTCTTTGGAATTCGGCAATCTGGCAGCTTGATTTTTGTCACGGTTATTTTTCATCATGCGTCTGATCTTACCCCCGCACCGACAACCTGAACGGCCTCTGAGCTCTGTCCTGCCCCCGAGAATCTACCCTGTTCCGTTCCTCTCGGCGCACCCGGCGCATTGCCGGCCGGTGAGTTACGATTCGATACCAGAGCCTCGAAAACCGCCAACAATGCGACAAGCGCCAGAATGCCGGGCATGAGCGAGGAACCTGCATTGGTCTTTTTGATCACCGCCAGTAATTTCTGAGCGGTGGACGCTATCAGCACCGGATGCTTGAGTTTGACCATCTTGGCCAGAACCGCCGCCGGCGTTGGATGAAGATTGGCCTCGGAGCCGGGGGGATTCACCACAAACATCCCTGACGTCTTGCCGTCAAAACTCGTCCAATGATAGATGCCGGTCCGGTCCGTTTGGTCAAACATCCAGCGCGGGCGATGCGTGCCGTTCGCATCGGGCTTGATATTAATAACCGTCGCCGATTTCGGCAGCGTCACATTGACGCTCATGGGCGCAATTCTCTGCGGCACCGGAAGGTCGATCCGGTCCCCCGGTTCATAGGCGGAGTTACGGGCGGCGGTCGCCGCATTACCCAGAGCAATTCGCACCATCAGCGGCAAAAACACCGAGGTGGCTCCGATGTTGGACCAGCCGCCGGCCGGCGACGAGGTGAACGTATAAATCCGTCCTTTCCCCAGTGCCTGATCGGTCAGCAGCACCCGCCCGCTGCTGACGGACATCAGGACGCCTGCGGATTGATCCATCGACGCGATGCCCCACATATTCGCCACCACAATCCGCTGAAAGGGGCTTTCATCGGCAAACAGATGTCCGCACAGGTAGCTGCGGGTATCAACGGTGCTGACCTTCTCGCCGCGGATGCTGCTGATCAGGCGAGTCAGTGAACCGGGCAGCAGACCGTGCGGTAGCAAAACAGTATTATAAAAATGCGGATTTATTCCCGGCCCCAGCAGCCAGCACAGGCGCCCGCCGTCTTTAACAAATTCCGCCAGATGACGGGTTTCCGCAGGCGTAACCTGCGGGACATCGCATAAAAATACCGCGCCGTACCGCGCCAGATGGATGGAAGGGAGGTTTTGGAGGTCCACCGTCCGGGGAATGATACTCCAGGGCTGGTTGGCCGAGGAGATGCTTCCGGAATACGGGGCCAGGGCTGCGTCAACGTAAAATGCCGCCGCACCGGGCGCCGGAGGAACAGAGTTGCCGACCACCAGCGCCCGAATTTTTGCCGCAGCTTTAAGAATCAGCCGCCGATGATCCGCCCACGGCAGTACGCCGCTGGGATTATTGATGTTCGCTTGAATCAACTGCCATCCCGGTTGGGTCAAGACGCAGTGCAGTCGAACGTGACGCACCGATTGACTTGTCCCCGCCGGGCCCAATGACACTCTGGCGGTAGAGGTGGGCAGCGGCCGTCCATTGAGCGACAGCGACAGTGAGGGGACCACCGCGGTCGAGCCGTTATTAACCACTCGGGCCTCAAGCGTGATGTGGCTGCCCGCGACCGCCTGACCGCGCAGTACCCGGAATTGCTCGATCGCGACATCATCCGGCGCGGCTCCCGCCGCCATCGGCATGAGCACCAACTGCACTGCCGGCAGTTTCTTCAATGCCGCAAACATGTTCGTTTCCGATGCCGCCGGACCGGCAAAATCAGAAATAATAACCAGCACCTTTTCCGGCATGCGGCTCGCGGCCAGGAGCCGTGTCGCTTTTGCGACCAGTTCCGCCATGGGCCGGGCCCGCCCAACACTCTGCACATGCTGCAACCGTCCCGCAGACGCAATCAAATTGGCGCTCAGCGCCTCCGGCACCGGTTCAGTTCCTGGATTGGTCAGCAGCACCGCCTCTCGAGCCGGATGGAGGGTGCGCACAATCAGCTCCCGGGCCAGATGCGCGGCACGGGATAATCTCGTCCGGCCGCCGACTTGCGCCAGCATCGACTGCGAATTATCCAGAATGATCACCACGGCCGCATTGGAACCGTCAAAATGTACCGCAGAATCAGGGAATAAAGAATTGGTGGTCAGACCGAAGGCCGATACCCCCAGTGCGCCCAGTCCTGCGATCAGCACCGCAATGATGGCCGCCCAGCGCCCGGGCGGGACGGCAACGGGACGTGGTGTCGGAGTTGGTGCGACACTCGATTTTGCAGACCGGTCTGCGCCGCCCGCGTGTTTCGGCCGCTCAAGATAATTGACCAGCGCTGCGACGGCCGCCGCCGATGCCACCAGGCCGACAAGCAAAAGTAGAATCATGCCGTAGGCCAGCTCCGGTGTGCCACCGTGGACCAGAGGGCCGGCAATGGCCATGGCGATCAGCGCAAAGACCGCCATACGCATCAGCAGCAGCAGAAACTGCTGAATCTGTCGCTTGCGGACCGTTTTCTGGGCGGTAATACGCAGAAACCGCAGTGTGGAAAACGGCACGACCGGCGAACGGACACGGTTGAGCAGGTGCAGCAGAACCGGAATCCCCGCCGCAAGCAGACCGATGAGCAGAACCGGATCACTGAACGTCAGTGCACCGGGAAGAGCCGTGGTCATCAGTAAATTGCCGGTCATAAATCTCAATTCGTCTCAGCGGCGGGATGTGCGCATGAGCAGACTCCGTATCTGCGCATCCCAGGGAACATCCGTCCTGGCCAACAAATAATCAATTTTCGCCCGGCCGCACTTCTTCTTCAGCAGTTCGATGAATTCCTGCACCTCGCGCCGGTAATCGTCGCGGATGGCTTTGGGATCGATCTGCAGTCGTGATCCGTCCTCCATGTCTTCAAATGTGATTGGCCGGTTGTAATTCAGTTCGAGCTCCTGCGGATCCATCACGTGCAGCACCACCAGTTGGTGGCGATAATGACGCAGATGCTCAAATGCATGGGTCAGTCGGTTCGGGTCGTCAAACAGATCACTGATCAGAATCACCAGGCCGCGTCGCGGAATCCGGTCCGCCACCTGATGCAGGGTCTCCGCAAGATGCGTGGTGCGCGAAGGAGCCAGTTTTTCCACACCAACAAAAAACTGATCCAGATGCGACGGGCCATTTCCCTGGGGTATCTCGAGCCGAATTTTGTCATCAAATCCGATAAGCCCCACGACATCCTGCTGATTGGAAAGCAGGTACGCCAGCGAGCAGGCCAGCACGGAGGCGTATTCGTATTTGCTCACCGGATTTCCCGTCCCGGTCGCCGGATCGCGCTGCACCGCCGAGCCGAAACGCATGGACGCAGAGGCATCCAGGCAGATGGTGGCCCTCAGGTTGGTTTCCTGTTCATATTGTTTGACATAATAGCGGTCGGTTTTCGCCAGCACCGTCCAGTCCAGATGCTTGATTTCATCACCGGGAACGTATTCACGATGTTCGGCAAATTCAATGGAAAAACCTTTATGTGGACTCTTGTGCAGGCCGGCGTAAACGCCCTCCACCACCCCTCGAACGGTGAATTCCATGCGCCGCAGCTGCGCCGCATGCGTCGGTTTGAAAAAACGGTATTGAAGCTTTGCCAACTTCACCCCTTGAATATCGCCACGCGTTCAGCTTGCCGGCATTCGCCCGATCCACGTCACCGACATCGATCCGTAGTCCTGCCGACGCATGATCAGCTTGGCCGTTTGCATGGACTCCAGCTTAAACTTTCCCGGATGCCGGAAAAGTAAAACCCCGTCATCGTTCAATGCCGACTCTGCTCCGCGGCACATCATGCCATCGAGTTTCTGCGCCGTTTCGGGCTTGTCCAGCAGCGGGTAGGGGGGATCAAAGAATATCATGTCAAACCGCCCCATATCGCCCCGCCAGATATCGCCGCGGAAGAACGCGTCCGCCTTAACGATCCGGCTTTCAGCCTTAACGCCCAAGGCCTCGACATTGTTGCTCAAAGCGATCAGAGCGCGACGATCTTCCTCGACAAATACCACTTCACGGGCGCCGCGCGATAGAGATTCCAACCCCAAACTCCCCGTGCCTGCAAATACATCCAATACACGAATACGCTCAAAACCTATTGCAACGGACAGGGCATCAAAAAGTGATTGTTTAACCCGGTCCGTTATCGGACGCGTTGTCTTGGCCGGGGGGCTCTCTAAAGTGCGATGACGAAATCTGCCGGCGATGATTCTCACCCCATCCATTCTAAACGGGCAGGTCAGTACCCGCCATGTCGGCTCTCATTTCACGGGCCTGTCACCTTCAATCCACCTCTCGCGCCGGTCCAGTTCAGCGACCACAACGCGGACAATCGCAGGGTCTCGACCCCACCTCCCAGCAGCGCCATATTGATGCGTCCGTTATGGCGACGAATGCAGAAATTGCCCATCTGGTCGTTCCG
>JAJZKY010000394.1 GCA_021803885.1 Planctomycetota bacterium | reverse complement strand
CCCCCATTCTACTGGCACTTCAGAGGTTCGATTCCCAGGACGAGCTACAGCACCATCCAAACCAGTTGATTCTGTTCGACTTTTAACCGAACAGCCGTGATGCGGGTCATAGCGGGAGGAACGATTTTAGCTGGGCACTACTGAAATAAAGATAGTCTTCGAATTCAACGGTTCCTCCAAGTTCTAGTCTCCCGAGCAATGGCCGTCGACGTCCAAGAGGAAGTTCTTATCGCGAATCGCATCTGCTTGCATCCATCGCTGTGGAGCGCTCCCCGCATAGGCCCGATTCGCGATGTTCTGCGACAATCGTGACAACGGCTTCCGTCTTGTCAAAGGCCGATCTGAAAAGTTTCGGCGGACATGATGCCGCCAGACTGAGATGACCTGCAAATGGAGAATTTTCGGCTCAAGGTGTTCCGAATCGTGGCACAGCACCTCAACTTCAGCCGCGCTGCGGAAGAACTGTCCTTGTCGCAACCTGCCGTCACGCAGCAGATCAAAACACTTGAAGAGGAATATGGAGTTCCCCTCTTCGATCGAAGCGGCGGCCGAATTGCGCTGACACCTGCGGGAAAAGCCCTTGTGCCCTATGCAAATAAATTGAAAACGATCTCGGATGAAGCCCATGAAGCCGTGACCAGTACAGGTAGCCATCATTCTGGAAAGCTCGCCCTTGGCGCATCGCAAACCATCGGCCAATATCTCCTCCCGCAGATGGTGGCCGCATTTCTACGCGACAGTCCCCGCATTGCCATCACCGCGATCAGCGGCAATACGGATACTATGCTCACGGCCCTCACTTCAGGTCGTATCCAGTTGGCGATGGTGGAAGGTCCCGGGTTACGCAAAGACATCCACATCGAGCCCTTTATGGAAGACCATATGGTTCTGGTGGTCCCGGCCAGCCATGAGTGGGCTGATTGTGACATCGAGATTGATGAGTTGGCCAAGGAACACCTCTTGATACGCGAGTTCGGATCCGGATCGCGACGGGTGGTGGAAGCCGCCCTAGCCAAAGCAGGATTGAAAAAGAAAGACCTCAAAACGACAATGGAACTCGATTCGACCGAGGCGTTGCTCAGTGCCGTGGAAGCGGGCCTCGGTGTAACATTCGCATCCCGCTGGGCGGTACGCAACCAGCTTGCGCTCGGAACGCTTCGCCTCGCACGCGTAAGAAAACTCCGACTCTCGCGAATGCTCTCTCTGGCCTATCCGCTTGGACCGGAGCCCAGCGGAAATGCAGGTGCCTTTCGACGCTTCATTCTGCATCGCTCAGCCGAACTCGTCCCGCGTGTGACCGGGAAGGCCCGGATGAAGGCTCGAAATTGATGAAACGCCTATCGCTAACATTCTCCTGACTGGATGAATCGATTATGCGTGAACTGGCCTAACGTCAGGTCATTCTTTCGGTTCCGGTTTTGTCTGATCGAGTGACCCTCTGATCCGGATCCGCAATAAGGGTCTTGCATAGTGTCTCTGTGGATGCTCGCTCGGTCGAGTGCAGGAGAGGCGTCCCGCGATTACAACTGACCGGCCGCTCTGATTTCTTCAGGTGCGTCATAGAACGCGAACGGATTGAGAAATTGTCGGCCGTATAGGAGTGCGCGATCTGCTTTTGACAATTTCGCCTCATCGCAGATGGCGTCCCAGTGAGCTCGGATAGTATTCACCTGCTGCAAAATGATGGCGCGGGCGTCCGAATCGGAGAGTTTGAATTGCGGGGCAGATTGCAGACATAACGCCAGTTGACTGCTGTTGTTATTGTCTTCGATCAACATGCCCTGTCCGGCCTCGTTACCGGTGCGAAGCTGCGGGCATACGTCGTAGGCAGGGGTAAGGCGCAGATTCTTTCCGTCCCAGAACGCGGCGTGGTTTCGTGCGTGATCATCGGTGTTCCCGCACAGGATGTTGAAGGTAAGCCTTCCAAATAGCTCTCGAAGGTCTTCCGTTGGCCTTTGGAAGCGGAGCCGTATGATCTCGGCCAGCAACTCGTAACTGGCATGTCTGGCCAACATCTCGTCGAGTTCGAACAGGGTGAGGGCCGAGACGAACGCCTTTCGGGTCCATCCCTCTTTCTTATGTTCACGGTCGAAGCGTTCGACCAGCAGCACGTCTTTGCCGAGCACTATTTCCATTCGCACCGGGGAGACGTTGAGCCCCGCCAGGCTCGCGAGCCGCATCGCGACGTACTCCGCCTTCACCACGTTGTAGATGTCCGTGCTCATTGAGAACTTGGCGATGAACTTCTTGTCGGCTGATGTGAGGAGCGCCTTGGGCCTGGCTCCGCCCAAGGATGTGCCGTGCTGCAGGGCCGTGTCCAATTCTTGAGAGAGTGGAACTCCTTTTTCTACCTGCTCTGCCGAGCGCAGCAATTCATCCAAGGAGGCTTGGCCCATCCCTCGCGGCACGTACTTGGATGGCGACACCTGAAAGTCCAGAGCGCCGGCCCTATCTGAGCCGGATTCGAGCAGGCAGGTCAACTCATCCAGATCGTAGCTAGCGGCTTGTTTTCCTTCGACATTGAGCTTGCGGTTCATCAGAACACGCCGCCCCCATGCATCGGGGGATGCATCGCGAATACAACCTGGCATCGAAAGGCCGTCTGCGAGCGGAATCTCGCCCGACCGGAGCGGAAGTTCCGGGTCGTAGATCGAAATGGCATTCTCTCGCGCCAGATAGCTCCGGCCGTAGTTGAACAGCAATTGAGTTCCGACGCGCTGCAGGATCCCTGCTACGACGGGGTTCGTTTCACCTGGGAGCCATATCCAAACGTAAGCCTCTTTGTAGTCCACCTTAGAAGTCATCGTGGATAACCCTCCTCGGTTTGCGTGCTCTCTGGGGCAGGAGGCTAAGCTTTTCGGTTAACGCTGAACGTCGTGTCTGTAATCGTTCTGGCTCGCCCTCGAAGAGGGGAACCCCCGCGATAACGGCAGCCTCGAAGACGGCCCCGATCGCACACCCCGGATCCGCGTTTTCGATCCGCCGCAAGAGTGGTCGAGAAATGCCGGCACGGTCAGCCATCTCCTGTGCGGTCATTTTGCGATCGATCCTGCCGGCGCGAATCATCTGGGCCAGCAGTTCGAGGGCTTCGAGGTTTTGGCGGGAATAGGTGCGATGTAGTGGTTTCGCCATAGTGTGAGCCTGAACATAAATATTCCAATAAATCTAATACTGGAATATTTATGTTCTATTATGGCCCGACCATCGAATCCATGTCAAGTAAAGTATGAAACATGAATATCGCTTTATCGTGATTAATGGAATATTTATGTACCGTTTCTCAGTGTTACCTCCCAGCGCCACAGTGAAGCGACCGCGCCGCTGTCGCTTCACGAGGCCCAACGGAACCGTATAGCCGAGCTGAACCGTGGCGGGACATCTCGCCTTCGCTTCAATGCCAGTTCCCTGCAACAGGCTCTCGCACCATGGGCCAATATTGTTCGGCCAGGGCTTGCCGTTCTGCCGCGTTAGCAGCGCCGGTCTAGGGGCTGGAGGCATCAATCATGGGCGATCATTGGCCGCCTTACGGGGGAGTGCCGGACGATTTCGAAAACAATGGTCAGATGCACTTACAATGGATCTGGCAGTACCATTCCATCATGAGTAAAAAAGTTCGCTGGGGAGTTCTCAGCACCGCCGCCATCGGCCTCAAGAAAGTCATCCCTGCCATGCAGCAGGGACAATATAGTCACATTGCGGCTATCGCATCTCGTGATCGCGCCAATGCTCAAGAAGCCGCAACCGCTCTGGGCATTCCCAGGGCTTACGGCTCCTACCAAGAACTTCTTGATGATCCTGACATAGACGCGATCTACAATCCTCTGCCCAACCAGCTTCACGTGCCCTGGACGTTCAAAGCCGCAGAAGCCGGGAAACACGTTCTCTGCGAGAAGCCTCTCAGCCTGACTGTCGCCGAAGCCAAAACTCTGCTCGCAGTGCGTGCCCGCACCGGGGTCAAGATCGGCGAGGCCTTCATGATCCGCTGCCACCCTCAATGGTTGCGGCTTCGCGAACTTCTGGACGAAGGACGCATCGGCCCGCTGCGCTCTGTCGTGGGCTACTTCAGCTACTTCAATGTTGACCCGTCGAATATCCGCAACCAAACTGACACTGGCGGGGGTTCCCTGTTCGACATCGGCTGTTATCTCATCCACGGATCACGCTATGGATTTGCGCAGGAGCCCAGCCGAGTGATTGCCTGTATCGATCGCGACCCACAAATGCACACGGATCGCCTCGCGTCGGCAATTCTGGTCTTCCCGGGCGGCCAGTCCATCTTTACCTGCAGCACACAAATGGTTCCCTATCAGCGCATACAGTTCTTCGGAACCCGTGGACGCACCGCAATTGACATTCCATTCAATGCGCCTCCAGACCGTCCCACACGTCTTTTCATTGATGACGGCGGTGATCTCTTCGGCGGCGACATCACAACCGAGACTTTCCCCGTGTGTGATCAATACACGCTGCAGGGTGATGCATTTTCTAAAGCTCTTCTGGAAAACACCGAATTGCCTGTGTCGCTTGAAGATGCAATCAAGAATATGGCGGTGATTGAAGCCCTATTCAACTCTGCCGACTCAGGCAACTGGCAATCCCCACAACAATGAACGGCTCAACCGCGGCATTTGCAGCAGAAGTGAAGCCGAGTGCCGTTTTGCGAAAGGAGGGACTTCTTCCATGACATGCCACTCTCCCTTATTCCCGAAGTTAGGCCCTAAGCAGCAAAGAGGAAGCTAACCGCGTTGCCACCTATTTACTTTACCCGCGGAGAGAAATCCGAAGTTGGGGACCGCCTAACGTCTTTGATCGAAGAACCTTGGGGAGAAGTGCGGCCTTGTGACTCGTGGATGGCCACCCTCAGCCTGACCAAGGGAACGGTCAAGGATACCCAGGGCGTGTTGCGTCACGAACGACTTCCCACGACCGTGGATGTTTACATGCAGGTGATGCCCGAGGGCGTAAAGCAGATGATCGACTCGATGTACGACGAACTCCGCAATCGCAAGGAAAAACCAATCATCAACTAAGCAGGATGAAATAGCCTCGAGCCGGAGTGTCCACAGAAGCGGAGGCACAATTGACACCAAATCGCAGAATGTCTGTGGAAAACTTCTGGATGTAAATTACTGATTTTGAAATGGATGGATTGGTGGACCTGGTCGGGATCGAACCGACGACCTCTTCCATGCCATGGAAGCGCGCTCCCAGCTGCGCCACAGGCCCACATAAAAACTTCCTTTAGTTTACACGAGCGAGGGCGCTGGCAGGAGTGGAG
>JAJZKY010000393.1 GCA_021803885.1 Planctomycetota bacterium | reverse complement strand
AGGTCACCCTGGAAAAGGAGGGTGTAGTTCGAGTTGCGGCGCTCTACGAAGTTGGAAGGCCCCCCTGAGTAACCCCGTTCGTTCTCAAATTCAACTCCGACGAGCGCCAGGAGATGCGGAACAAGAAGATAATCCGACTGCGCTTCCACGAAATCCCTATCCGTCGAAGTGGGGTAGCTGTAGGGATACTGCATGGGATACTGGTAGATCGCCTGCCCCGAGACCGTGTAGCCGTTGGCGCCGTGAATCGTCACCGGTGCGCCAAGATAATCGGCAATCACACAGTTCGGATCCGTCTGCGGGGTACAACTGGCATAGGTCGTACTATCCTCATACTGCGGAATCCCCGTTGGCGCAAAATCGGTATACTTCGACCGAAGCCGCAGTCCTCCATAGCGAACCAGGCTGTGCCAGGCAGCGGTGGTTTGCGTTTCGTAGGCGAGACCGAAATATGCGTCTTCATTGCCCTGTCGCGCGTCATCTGGAATTCCGTACAGAAGGATGGCATTGGGCTGACCACTCACCAATTGATCGTGACGCACGATCGCGCGAAGGCTGGAGTTGGAAGATACCTTCCAGCCTAAATTGGCAGTCGCCGTTGCGATATGAAACCGGTCATTCGGAATATCGTTCGACGTATCAAACCGCGTAAAATCGCCGAAGTAATCCGTATCCTTCCATTTGCCTCCCACGTTGGCTTCGTTGCGGAAACTTTCGAAATTGCCGCCGTCCCCGATGTAGGTAATCTCCGGCAGAGGCGTGGATCCGGAGCGCGTCGTCAGACTTACCACACCTGCCATGGCATCTGCGCCATACATGGAACTATTGGGACCGCGCAAAACTTCAACGCGGCTTATGGCCGAAGAAGCGATGTCCGCAAACTCCACAGCACCGCCGATATCGTTCATTGGAATTCCATCGATAAGCACCTTGTTCGCGTCGCTGTTTCCGCCGCGAATATAAAGTGCTGTTGTTCCGCCAATTCGTCCGGTTTGCGTCATCTGCACGCCCGGAATCCAGCGCAACGCCTGCTGAACCTCGTCGGTGCTCGCAACCTGCTTCTGTCCAAGCACGGTCACCGCAGAGCCCAAGTGCGACTCCAGGGTGGGTGTGGCTGTAGCCGTTACGGTCACCTCCTGTGACAACTTGTTGAGCCGAAGTGTGGTGTCTCGAATTGCGTTTGGGAGAGAAGATGAAACAACCACTTTCGAATCGTTCGTCTCGAAGCCCGGAGCAGTGACGCGAATTTCGTATATTCCCGTCCCCGGGACCGGCGCGGAATAGCGGCCCTTGTGGTCGGTGGAAACCATTGTTACGACGCGGTTTTGCATCAGTACATCTACCGTTGCACCGCGTACAAGCGCCCCAGTTGGATCTGTGACCACGCCGGAGATGAACGGTCCATGGTTCTGCGCGGCCAGGTTCAAGCTGAGGCAGAGGATAAAGGACAAACAGACGAAATACCGAACTCGATCCATACATTCCCCTCGGAATTTGCTGCGCAGAACCGGTCTCCTGACTTGCGCTTCCTCAAACCTGCCCGCCTTCCCGGAGTGTGTCTCCAGTGGCACCCTGAGCAGGTTCTCCACGCTTACAGTTACGGGGTAGTGGCGGATTCTCACCGCGCTTCCCGAGCATTCTGCGGATTAACTTTTATTGTTGATGACGGATTGCGTGCAGTCCTACGGGTGAAGTTCCTTGGCTAGTTCCTCCATTGCGTAAATTGCGGCGGGCCCGGGCAACTCGATGCGCTTGTCCACGTAATAAACGCGCCTGTTTCTAACCGCTGTCAGAGCCTGCCATCCTGGCCGGCCAACCAAATCATCCAGAGAAAGTCTGGAGCCTTTGATCAAAAGCAATGCATCGGGTTTGCGAGCGATCATCGCCTCAAGACTCACTTGCGGCCATTCCTGCGGGATATCGCTGGTAATTGAGCTGCCACCAGCCGCGCAAATCAGTTCCGTAATAAAAGCATGCTTGCCGATGGTTATGATCGGGGCGTACCAGATGGGCATGAACAATCGGATCACCGGCTTGCCTCGAATGCGGGCACGCACGGCCTGTTCCCGCGCCTTGAGATCGTTCACAAGAGCTCTAGCCTGTGCCTGGCGGTTCAACGCTTCACCCAGACTCACAATCGATTTGTATATGCCTGCGATCCCGTGCGGATTCACCATGAATACGGGAATTCCGTAGTGAGCAAGCTGATCGATCACAGGAATTTGGTTGATTCCTCCAGTACCCAGCACCAGATCCGGATGCAGTGCAATGATCTTTTCGAGTGACGGATTCAGCGGAGCGCCGATAGTCGACTTCTTTGCCGCTTCTGGCGGATAGGTCGTGTAATCGGAGACGGCAATCACATTCGATCCCGCTCCCAGACTGTAAACGTCATCCACAACGCTCGGTGCAAGGCAGATCAATCTGTGGGGATGGTCCGGAACCACCACCGTGCGCCCGAGTTCGTCCGTTACCTTTCGCGATGCCAGGCACATAGCGGGACTGAGAATAAGCAACAGCAGGACAAAGCGTTTCATCGTACCTCCCCCATTCGGATCTCTGCCTGCTCTGCCAAAGCAACAAAACGGTCTGCAATCTCGGGTGCGCCCCGAAAGTGTAGGTGGATATAACTCGCGAACACGTTGCCGCTGGCATATCCTTCCTCTGTTGTTTTTCCGGAGAGTGTATAGCGCGCGCGAAACGCGGGTGCAACGACGTGTGTGTTTGTGCTTCGTGAATGATGAAAGCTGTGACCGCGCAGAACCATGCCTCGCTCGCCGAGCAAGCAATCCTGCAGAAGCTCGATTTCAACGTAGCCAAACCGCGCCAGCTTTTCCGTCATCTCGCTTTCAATAGGAAGTACTCCGGCCATGGCATGCGCCTGCCCGTCACGCGTTCGCAGACGCTCGCCCAGGTACATCATGCCGCCACACTCGGCGTATACCGGAAGGCCCGATGCGGCGAACTCCCGAATCTCGCTTGCGAGCGCAATGTTCGCGCTCAATTGCCTGACATAGAGTTCCGGATACCCACCGCCGAAATAGAGCCCGTCGACACCAGCCGGCAGTTGGGCATCACGCAAAGGGCTGAACTCGACCAGCTTTGCGCCCGCACGCTCCAACAAATTCAAATTGTCCTGGTAGTAGAAACAGAATGCTGCATCGCGCGCCACGCCAATCGTCACCTTTGGTTCCACATCGATGGCGCTCACTTCGATCTTGCGGGGCTCCAACTGAAACTCGGGTCTCAGAAGAAGATCGAGGTTCAACCGCTCTTCTGCGAGAATTCCAAAGGCACTCCGTTTATCGCTCCAGTCAATTTCGCCGGCGGTCTGCAATCCCAGGTGGCGTTCCGGTATGTTCACCGCCGCCTGGTATGGCACCCAGCCAAGAATCGGTGTCTCGCAATTGCTCGCAATGGCATCCGCAAGCAGGCGATAGTGCTTCTCGGAAGCGACGCCATTTAGGACCACACTGCCCAAACGCAGGTCCGGATCGAACACCTCGAATCCACGGATCACGGCCGCGATGCTGCGCGCGCTCTTTGAAGCATCGACAACGAGAATCACCGGCAGGGAAAGGATTTTCGCAATCTCAGCCGCGCTGCCTTTGTCACCTTCTCCCGAAATACCGTCAAAAAGCCCCATCATGCCCTCGACGACAGCAATGTCGGTCGCAGCGCAACCCTCGGCGAACGCATCGCAAATGCCTTCGCGATTCAGCATCCAGCCGTCGAGGTTCAGAGCCGCCCGCCCTGTTACCGCGCTCAAATGTCCGGTGTCGAGGAAATCCGGGCCGCATTTGAATGCCTGCACCCGCAAGCCGCGAAAGCGCATTCCTGCGGCGATGGCCAGCGCAATGGTAGTCTTGCCCACTCCGCTTGCTGGGCCGGCGATCAGGAGGCCCCTCATTGCGGTCCCTCAAGGCCGCGTTTAATCCATACAGGCAGACCGGCGACCATCAGCACCACGTTGCCCGCAATGGCGGCCACCCGCTGGTTGATCTCTCCAAGCAGGTCGCGAAACTGCCGCCCCGCCGCATACGCGGGGACAATGCCGCTGCCAACCTCGTTCGATACGAGCACGACGCGGCGATTGGTCTTCTTTAGCGCGAGACATAGCGCGTCGATGGAGACCCAGATCGCATCCTGATTTTCGCCATGCGCTTCCAGGAGATTCGCGGCGAACAGGGTGAGGCAGTCGATGATGATCAATTCACTTGCGCCTTCGCTCTCGGCGATCCCTTCATCAAGCTTCAGCGGCTCTTCCCGAGTGCTCCATTCCGCAGGCCGTTCCCGGCGGTGCCGCTCGATCTTGCGCCGCATTTCATCGTCCAAGGGCCGTGCAGTCGCAACGAAAGTCACGCTATCCGTGCGCGAAGCAAGATTGAGCGCAAAACGGCTCTTCCCGCTGCGCACTCCCCCAAGCACGAGTGTCACCGAATTTCGGTGAGATACCTGCATGCAAAGCCTCTGTCCGTGGCACAGCAGCGCCACGGAGAAGCGGGATATTCAGGCAGCTTTCAATGCGGTGAAAGGACCGCGTGGAATGCTCTCCAACTCTCCCATCGAAGTTGGATTCGCCCGGAAATGATCTGGCCGGTCTCCTGACTTACACCTCAAACGAACTTGAGCACCTTCCCACGGGCTTCGCCCGCAGTGGCTGGAATCTATCCTGCTCAGTTCTTGGCGCTTACAGTTACGGGGTAGTGACGGATTTGCACCGTCTTCCCGAACACCAGATGGTTGGAACTATAGGATTTGATCCGATCGAAGTCAAGCCCTCGTTTTCAACAGCCCTTGTTGTCAGCAAGCCGTTACTTTCCAGACTTGGGCGCTACCCATCTCAATTGCGGTTCATCAGGTGAGGCTGAGTGTGATACGGATCACAGTAGACTTGCCCGACGAAATCTAGAATCCAGTCACCACGTCGGCATTTCCAAGCATGGATACTAGGACTGACATCTCGAACCGCAAGACTTTGGTTGACCGCATTGCATCGAGGGAGTTGGCATTGGCGGTCGAAAGATGGGCGAAATCGATTACCGCGCCCGCAGGTGACATCCTTTTTCGACAAGGCGATGCACCCGAAGCCGTGTTCTACCTGAAAGCAGGAGAGGTTAAGCTCACGATGCAGGCGGGAAAGAGAACCATCATGACTGCACGTGTTCCTGCCGGATCACTTCTTGGCCTGCCCGCGATCATGGGGAACAAACCGTACTCGTTGACTGCAGCCGCTGTTGGGCAGGTTGAGGTCTACAGAATGTCGGCCTCGACAGTGACTGACCGAAC
>JAJZKY010000392.1 GCA_021803885.1 Planctomycetota bacterium | reverse complement strand
GGATCTTTGATATTTATCTGGTGCAGTATGGGAATCTGATTGGAAGGTAAAGGAGATTAACGATACCAATGATCATGCATGCGTAGGAGGACGTCCGAGGCAGCGTGCGAGTGGGCACGCAATCTGCGGAGAAGTTGAAACAATGAGGGAGGCCAAGCCTTAAAAGGTCGTCGCAGAGGGGGTGGAGGAGAAACCGAGACTCAATACATGATGCCGGAACACTTGCGCCTAGTCAGTTACCAGGGGCGTTTGAATTGTCTTGTGCCACAAGGCGGCAGTCAGGATTTCAAAGTGCGCCAATGAAAGCACCGCATTCGTTTTCCCATGACCCGTCAAATCTGACCACAATTCACCTGGGGGCTGCTTCATCGAGCTACCACTGTGCCGGAATACATATCGGCCCCGCAATGGAATGCGTAACGTCCGGGGCGGGGTGCGTAAAGCGTCACCGACCGTGTCTGTCCAACCGGCACCGTGATCTCGGCGGCACGGCCATTCGGACCAAGCCCCTCGAATACAGTGCGCAGCAGGCAACCGCCGATGTGGTCGGTTATCGCCACCTGGACGCCTTGCTGGACAGGAATGACGAGGGTGCGCGGCTGGTAGGGATAGCCGGTCGCATCGGCACCTTCGGTCAAGTGGTACACGTGCTCGGGCATCGCAATTGTTGCTGATGCTACTGATGGCTGATTGAGATATGCACCGTGATTCTGGCCAAAGTAATAGAACAGAAATACGCCGGTTCCAAGGAACAACAACGCCGTGATGCGCATCAACCACGGCCCCATGCGCCGCAAGGCGGCAAATACCCGATAGCCAAGCGCCATCATCACCAACACCAGAGACGCAATAGCGAAGCCGTAGGCGAACACGGAAAGTGCGGCGAGCGGATAATTGCCGGCAACCAACGGTACCAGAAGGATGCCGAGAAAGATGGGCAGCGAGCAGGTGTGCGACGCAGCCCCGTAGGCAAAACCAAAAGAAACGAGTGTGCGTTTCCGGGCGGGGCCTGCGGCAGGTGTTCCGGCCTCCTGACGCTCGTAAAGCCTATTCATCGGGTTCCAGCGTCCAACGAACGCAAAAACGCCAGGGCGTCCCAGCAATATCAGGACTCCGAGCAGCAGGAACGCCAGAGCGACGACGGGAATGAAGTAGATCAGGTAGTTGTAGGCGACACTGCCAACCGCACCGATGACGATACCCGCGGCACCATAGAAAGCGACAATGCCCAACGCGACCAGTCCGCCGGCGAAGACCAGGGAGCGCGAGACGATGCGGCCTTCCTTGCCGGACGGGGTTCCCACGGTGAGGTACGCCAGAAAGCCGACGTAATGGCGATGCTGCAGGGCGAAAAGAACGATGCCGCTCCCCCGATCAGTGCCAACGCCAGAATAAGCAACGGTGGCAGCGTCCGGCCCTGCTGAAGAACAGAACCTGCGTGCAGGTACAGAAAGTAGCCAGCCACGCCCATAAGCAGAAGTGCGCCGCCAGCGCTGGTCGGGATGATCCAGCCTGCACCCGAGGAATCTGTACTCTCAATCTGATGCATCGATTATCCTTTTTTGAATGTGGGCTGATTCATTTCGATTCCTTACACAGTAATCGATCCATAAGCTACCTCTTTTCGTCAGAGGTTCACCTGAAATCCCTGATCGAGAATTGCAGCTCGAATCCCATCCGGGTCGGCTTCGCCTTCGCGATAGACGATACATATCGTGTGTTGATCGATGTCGCCCTTGACATCCTGAACCCCGTTCAACTTTGTAACTGCGCGACGGATCGCCGCGACGCAGTTCTCGCAATGCATGTTCAGAACATTGAACGTCATTTCGGCCTGCCGACCCCTGCGCTTTTTGGGCAGCAACCGTCCAGCGAAGGAATTCGTGAGAACAGTTGTAACGCTGGCGATCATGGCGACCATGGCCCACACCGGATGCAGCAGCCCGGTAATAGCCAGGGGAACACCGATGCCGTTGAAGGCGAAGGCGAGCGAGAGGTTTTGTACCGTCTTCCTGTAGGAACTCCGGCCAATGTAAAAGGCGTCGACAACCGCTCCCAGGCGTTGGCCTACCAGCACAACGTCAGCGGACTCAATAGCGATATCCGTTCCGGCTCCAATCGCGATGCCAACATCCGCCTGCATCAATGCCGGGGCGTCGTTGATTCCATCCCCTACCATCGCCACACGGAAGCCCTGATCCTGTAGTTCCCGTACGACTGCGGCTTTGTTCTGCGGCAGGACCTCAGAGCGGTAATCTGTGATTCCAACCTGCCTGGCAACAACTTCGGCGGTCCGGGCATTGTCGCCAGTTACCATCATCGGTTCCAACCCGGCAGCCCGCATGCGCTGAATGGCATCCCTCGCGTCGGGCTTGATCTGGTCGGCTATGCCGATCAGACCGGCCAATCTGCCGCCAATTGCGAGCGCGACGACGGTATCGCCCTTGGCGCTCATGACTTCCACCCGCTCTATTGCGGAAGCGATCTCGATGTGTCCCTCTTTCAGGAACTGCGGCTTGCCAATGAGCACGCGGTGGCCCTCGACGATTGCAGCAACACCCATGCCGGGAGTCGCTTGAAAATCACTGGCTGATGGAATGGATAGATGTTGTGCCGCTGCGGAAGCCAGGATGGCCTGTGCCAATGGGTGCTCGGATGCTCGTTCCGACGCCGCTGCGAGTCGCAGAATTTCGTCGTTGCTCCAGTCCGACGCGGGCTGGATGTCGGTGACGGATGGTTCACCTCGCGTGATCGTGCCCGTCTTATCGAGGATGACTTTGCGGACATCCTTGAGGATCTGGAATGCTTCCGCGGAACGCATGAGAACGCCGTGCTCGGCAGCCATGCCGCCGCCGCGGATCATGGCCAGCGGGCTGGCCATGCCGAGCGCGCACGGGTAGCCCATCACCAGCACGGCGAGCACGGCGAAAATCGCGCGCGTCCAGTCGGGTGAGCCAGTCACCAGCCATGCGCCCAGCGTCCAGACCGTAAAAGCAAGAAAAGCCGCTCCCAAAACGGTGGGCACGTAGGTTGCAAGCACACGATCCACCAGCGCCAAAATTCCCGGCTTGAGCGCGCGGGCTTCTTCCACGCTGCGGGCGATTTGATGCAGGAAGCTGTCTTCGCCTACTTTCGTCACTCGGACCAGCAGAGTCCCGGTCTGGTTCATCGAGCCGCCGATGACTTCGTCGCCGGCTTTCTTGGCCTGAGGCATCGATTCCCCAGTCACCAGGCTTTCATTGACGCCGGAGCTGCCATCGATGACTTCTCCATCTACCGGTATCGATTCGCCTGGACGAACACGCACCGTATCCCCCGGCCGAACCTGTTCCAGCGGCAGTTCTTCTTCCGTTCCATCCCGTACGACCCGCGCCGCGGGGGGCACCAGAGACAGGAGCTTCCGGACCGCCTGGGAGCTGCGAGTCCTCACACGCAGAGAAACAAAACCGGAAAGCAGATGGTATGTGGTAATGAATACCGATACGGCGAAGAAGTCGGCGATCGGAAACGATGACGAAAAGTAGCCGAGCACGCCGCCAATCAGGCCCGCAAATGCTCCGAATTCGAGAAGCACATGCTGATTCAGGATGCCGCGGCGCAGGCTGGCCAACGCCATCTGGAGAATGTGCCAGCCCGGCCCGAATATCGTCGCCAGAGCCAGAAACGGCATGAGTATGGGCAAAGGTTTCGGAGGCGGGTTCGACACCACGCCCGCCCACATCAGACTCATCATGGCTATGGCGATGACAGCAAAACCGGCGGCGATGAGGAAGTTGCGCCGTTCTCCCAGCATTACCTCCTGCTCCTCCTCGAACGTGAGCACCTTTCTGGGATCGCGAACCGTGTAGCCGAGATCGATGATGAGTTTCTTCAGCTGCATCGGCGATACTTTGGCGGGCTCATATTCGATCAGCGCTTCCTCATGCGCAAGGTTCACGCTCGCGCGTCGCACTCCCTCCGTTCGTTCCAGTGCCTTGGTCATGCTGGCCACGCAGAAGGAGCAGGACATGCCGCCGACCTTCAGTTGCAGCTTCTCTATCCCGCTTCCTCTGCCCAGGATGCCCAGCGCCACAGCCGGGTTGTCGATTTGCTGAAGCGGACTCATGCTTAGTTCTTTGTTGTTACGTCGTATCCGATTTCATGCAGCTTTGCCCGCACCTGTTCCAGTGTGGTGCGCTCCGGATCGATTGAAACGGAAATACGCTGCTCCTTTGCGCTCGCATTTACCCGATCGATGCCGGGGAGACGCTTCAGCGCCCGCGCGATCCGGTTCTCGCAGGATTCGCAGTGGATTTTCTGTTCGCCTGTAACAGTGAATTCGAGGTTGGTAGCCATCTCTTTCTCTCCTGTTTGCAGGGTAAGCCCTGTACCCACGTATAGAGTCAAGAGCCGACCGCAAGTTTTCGGAGGATTTCAGCAACTTCAATCATTCACGTTGCTGTGTGCTCGAATGCTGCCGGGAGTTGTTGATCGGTAATCAACCCGTCCAGTCTTTCCGTTTCGTTGCCATTCCTGAATACCAGAACGGTAGGGATACTCTTCACCCCAAGGCGCCCTGCAATCGAGAGGTCGTGTTCAATATCGACACGATAAACAGAAATTCGTCCGGCATACTGCTGCGCCGCGGCTTCCAGGCGTGGTTCCAATACCCGGCAGGGCGCGCAAGTTGCCTGGTAGAAATCCAGAATCACGGCTTGCTGCGCCTGCATTACTTTCGATTCAAACTCGCTGCTCGTAATTGTTCTGATGTTGGTCATCCGTTCATCTGCTGCTCTGCGGTTGAGACTGCTGCTTTGAGCCGTCGGACTCCACCATTCGCCCATCCATGAGGCGAATGACGCCATCCACTTCACTGATCATGCGGGTATCGTGCGTGACCACCAGGATCGCCGTGCCTTGCTCCTTGCTCACCTTGCGCAGCAGCCGCATCACGCTCAGTCCGCGCTCGGTGTCGAGCGCCGCCGTAGGCTCGTCGGCCAGGATGATGGCCGGATTGTTTGCCAGGGCGCGTGCGACGGCCACCCGCTGCCTCTCGCCTCCGGAGAGATGCTCGGGGAGATTGCCGGCACGGTCGGCCACTTCCAGATACTCCAACAGTTCCATAGCGCGAGCATCCGCCTGCCGTCCGAAGATACCGATCAGTTCCAGGGAAAGCAGCACGTTTTCCTTTGCGGTCAGGAACGGGATGAGGTTCGAGAACTGGAAGATGAAACCGATCTTCTCTCGGCGAAGTCGCTGCAAATCGGATACGACGTAACAACAAAGAACTAAGCATGAGTCCGCTTCAGCAAA